>JAYEPK010000113.1:0-5449 GCA_034723935.1 Thermoplasmatota archaeon | reverse complement strand
CCAGGTCCATAGATACCTTCGTTTTCGACAAGACCGGTACTTTGACCGAGGGAAAACCTGTAGTAACCGACATCGTAACTTTCGATGTGTCCAGGGAATACCTGATGAGGATCACAGCTTCGATCGAAAAGGGATCGGAGCATCCTATAGCGTCTGCGGTCCTGGAAAAGAGCAAAGATCTCGAATTGATGGAAATACAGGACTTTCAAGCCATCGGTGGAAAAGGTGCAAAAGGCATCATCGATGACAATCAGATCATTGTGGGTAACAGGAAATTCATGGAAGAGAGCATGATCAAGCTGTCAGACAGAGTATTGAGATCACTCAGTGTAATGGAGAAAAAAGGTAACACGACCCTGATAACATCCATATCCGGGAAGATCGTGGGTATCCTGGGTGTCTCTGACCGGGTCAGAGAGACAGCGAAGGACGCGGTAACGGAACTCAATTCCATGGGAATTGGATCGATAATGATAACGGGGGACAATGAGAGAACAGCATGGGCGGTAGCGAAAGAGGTGGGGATCAAGAAAGTGATCGCCAACGTGCTCCCCGGGGAGAAGTCGGAGGAGGTAAGGAAACTCCAGGCATCTGGAAAGAGCGTTGCTTTCGTTGGAGATGGTATCAACGACGCTCCCGCATTGGCACAGGCCGATGTGGGTATTGCACAGGGGAGCGGGACCGACATTGCAATGGAGAGCGGCGATATAGTTCTCGTTAACAGTGACCTGACGGATGCCGTTGCATCGATACAGTTGAGCCGCAAGGTGATGGGGCGGATCAACCAGAACATATTCTGGGCCTTCGCATACAATACTGCCCTGATACCAGTGGCTGCCGGGATACTTCACCCGCTCTTCGGTATAACGATGAGACCGGAGCTCGCAGGACTTGCAATGGCCATGAGCTCGGTCACGGTCATCACTCTGTCACTCATGTTGAAAGGTTACCAGCCACCCGTGAAGAAGAAAAGGTTGCAAGATGGAAACCGACCTATATGCTAAATGGTCATTATCATATTGAAATGAGACGGTTCGATTACCCGGAAGCCCGTTAATTTTTTCATATTGAACATTCATCATGACCCTCATGTTGAGTGATATTGAGATCGCACAGGCAGCTAAGCTCAGACCGATAGAGGAGATCGCCAGGAAGGCGGGACTGGCAGAGGATGAATACACCACATGGGGCTCCTTCAAGGCGAAGATAGAACTATCTTCCATGGAGAGGATAACGAAAAGGGAACCGGGGCATCTCATACTTGTCACAACCACAAGCCCCACACCAGCAGGCGAGGGGAAGACCACCATGACCATTGGTCTCGCACAAGCATTGAGCAAGCTCGGTCACAGCTCGATGCTGGGCATCCGTGAACCGTCAATGGGCCCCGTATTCGGCATCAAAGGAGGGGCTGCCGGAGGAGGGTATTCTCAAGTCCTTCCCATGGAGGATATCAACCTTCACTTCACAGGTGACATGCATGCTGTTACAGCAGCTCACAATCTTATGTCAGCTGTTCTGAACAACCACATGCACCACGGGAATGAGCTGGACATCGACCCAAGGAGGATCACCTGGCACAGGGTCATGGATATGAACGATAGATCTCTTCGCCATGCTGTGATCGGACTGGGAGGGACCAAGAGCGGCATGCCTCAGGAGGATTCCTTCGACATCACCGCCGCAAGCGAGATAATGGCGATCGTCTGTCTTGCAACTTCACTTGAGGACCTGAAGGAAAAGATATCAAGGATAATCGTTGCATACAATATGAACAAGGAGCCGATATATGCGAAGGACCTGGGTGTTGTGGGGGCAATGGCAATGCTTCTCAAGGATGCTCTCAGACCAAATCTGGTACAGACGATCGAGGGGGTCCCCGCCTTTATCCACGGAGGACCATTCGCAAATATTGCCCATGGAACCTCCTCCTATCTCTCCACGAAAATTGGACTGCATCTGAGCAAATACTTCATCACGGAGGCTGGCTTCGGATCCGATCTGGGTGCCGAGAAGTTCTTCGACATCTTCTGCAGGAAGACGGGACTGGCACCGTCAGCTGTGGTGATGGTCGTCACGACCCGATCCCTCAAGATGCAGGGTGGGGCCCCCAGGAACGAGCTTGAAAAGAGGGGTGTTCTTGCTGTCAAGAAGGGCATGGCAAACCTGTCCAGACACCTCCACATAATACAGCTGTTCGGCCTTCCGGTGGTCGTGGCCATAAACAAGTTCGAAAGCGACCACGAGGACGAGATACAGGAGATAAAAAGGCGCTGTGATGGAATGAGCATACCGACAGCCGTCTCTGACCACCATGCAAGGGGTGGGAATGGAGCGATCGAAGTGGCAAGGAAGCTCGTGGAGGTCGTGGAGAATTGCAAGAGCTGTTTCAACACACTTTATCCGGACGATCTTCCATTGAAGGAAAAGATCAAGTACATCTGCAACAACGTCTATGGTGCGAACAAGGTCCAGTTCTCTGTGGATGCACAGAGAAAACTTGACAAGTACGAAAAGCTGGGGTTCGGAGAGCTCCCGATCTGCATGGCAAAGACGCAGTATTCTCTGTCTGATGATCCGAAACTGCTGGGAGCACCCAAGAAGTTCAAGATCACTATCTCCGATGTAAGGCTCTCCGCCGGCGCGGGGTTTGTTGTTCCCTTGACAGGAAGGATAATGACAATGCCGGGTTTACCAAAGGTGCCTGCCGCAGAGAAGATGGATGTAACAGAGGATGGAAAAGCAATAGGGTTGTTCTGAAAAGCTTTATTGTCCTCCGACCCATAAAGAACGCATGGATCCAGATCTAAAGGCAATGTTCGAGAAGCAGGGATACGCAATAGTGGGAAACCATTCGGCTGTCAAGACATGCCACTGGCTGAGGGAATCACTGATCAACGATCGGGTATGCTACAAGCAGAAATTCTTCGGGATCGATAGCCACAGATGCCTTCAGATGACACCGGTAGTCAATATGTGCAACAATAAATGCCTCTACTGCTGGAGATACCAGGGCAAGGACGACAAAATCAATGAATGGGACGATCCGAAGGACATTGTCGAAGGGAGTATCGAGGCGCAGAGGAGATTGGTCTCCGGATTCAAGGGAGATGAAAGATGCGACCCGGCAATGTGGGAGGAGGCAAGGAACCCGAACATGGCCGCGATCTCTCTAACCGGGGAGCCAACGATGTACCCTTACCTTGGGGAGATGATCGCCGAGTACAAAAGGAGAGGATACACTACTTTCCTGGTGACCAACGGCACACTACCGGAAGCATTGAGGGACCTTGACCCTTTACCAACCCAGCTATATATTTCAATAGATGCTCCAAACAAGGAAATATACAACAAACTCTGCCTTCCGAAGACGGGGGGACTCTGGAACAAACTGATGGAAACATTGGAACTCCTCCCTTCCCTTGACACGAGGATCGTGGGCAGGCACACACTGGTCAAGGGATGGAATCTGGGTTACGAGGAGCAGTATGCAAAGCTCGATGAAGTTGGAGAGGTCGATTTCATTGAACCAAAGGGATACGTTTACGTTGGATATTCCAGGGAGAGAATGAAAATGGATAACATGCCCTCTTTCGAGGATGTCGAGGCCTTTGCGATCAACATGGCGGAACGAACGGGTTACGAGATAATGGGTTCTTCTCGACCCTCGAGAGTGGTTCTCCTTAGCAACGGCAAAAAGGAAATGATGATCGAACAATAAGATACTGGCCTTTCCTTACAGTTAAATTTATTAGGTATTGTCCAGATACTACCCACATCTATTTGAGAGAATAGGAGGGGGAGTTAGATGTTCGAAACAGTATCGACCAAGTTGACCTCGTTAGCCGTTGCGTTGATATTCGTTCTTGTAGGATCCGTACAGATCGCAACAGGCATGGACGAGGATCATAAGGAGATTAGGACAGAAAATGGGGAACAAGAGATTCCAACAAGGATCGAAGAGGAAGGAACAACCCTCTTCAAACCGGACCTTTCCAATTTCTTGTATGTTCCTTTCGAGGAGAATCTTGTCCAGAGAGAGGAGGGGTATATCAAACTGGATGACCGGATCGCTTCCGGCACCAAGGTTGTGCAGGCATCCAAGGACTCCACCTATCATATGAGCACATCCAGAATGGCCCAGAGCTACAAAGGGACATTGTACATCTGTTTCCTCACGACGGAGACATCGGGGGGAGGTACACTATTCTTCAACATGATGACATCCGATGATGAAGGGGAGACATGGAATGGACCCGTTGTAGTGGGACATAAGAACGGGACCATGACCGGATCACTCGATCTGAAGATCCACCATGACAAGATATTCTTCCTGATGACCACCGGAGCGGGAATGGCCAGAGAGCTCTCCGTGAAGGTTTGTCATTATCTCAATTGGAAGAACCTCAGCGGAGTACCCAAGCATACGATCGAGAACATCGCGATCACCCAGACCTCACTTGTGGAATTCCAGGGATCCATGATGATCTTCTGGAAGAGGGCTACCTCCGGCAGACCTTACTATCAGACCTACAACAATGGTTCCTGGTCATCCACGGAGTTCATCAACATCGATACAGCCCGTTTCGCACCGATCTTCAGTGATATGAACGGTCTGGACACAGTGTATCTTTACTATGTCTCCGGTTCCGGTGACAATGAAGTGCACGTGATGAACACAACAAATATCGGTCAGACATGGTCTCCCGGGGTCAAGATCATGTCACTATCCGGGCAGATCGAACATATCTCGACCGCCAGAGGCAATGAGAAGGTCCACATGGCAGTTTCATATAATAGTATCGATCAGATCAGCTACTTCCACCACACCCCAGGTGGAACTGGAGCAGTAACGAAGGTAACTGATTACGTTCCGAACATCCAGGACAGCGATCCCAGGGAAGTGACCATTTCCTGCGTAGGTGAGGACATTTACATAATGCATGAGGGATTGGGTGGAAAGGTCACACTCACGACCATAAGGGATGGGCCATACCCGGTGGAGCGCGAAATATTCGGATCCGGCATGGGACACAGCCCTGCCATGAGTCCCGACATGACCGCGATCTGCTTCATGAACGGGACCGACCTCGAGATAAGGACGATGGGAGAGGCAAAGAATGGAAGGATGTTCCTCTATCCGATCTCCCCTATCGGTCTTAGCTCGTGGGACGACCTGGGATTCTTCACCGGAGGAATGACAGATGATTCATACATCTCCTACAATATATTGGACCTCAGCGACGGGACACAGCTGTTCCCGACCTCCGGAACGGGAGACCTGCGCCTTCTGGACCCCGGTTGGATAGAGGGAGAGTATTATTCCAATATGATAGATGTCCTGGGTGATTGGACCTCGGGGGAAGGGATGGTCCCATCGATCATAATGGAGGTCCTTTTCCACCGTGTAGAGGGAGATGACCCGTGGCTGATGGAGGTCTGCGTGAAC
>JAYEPK010000112.1:0-5453 GCA_034723935.1 Thermoplasmatota archaeon | reverse complement strand
TCGACCCTTGGAATTGATCTCAATATAACCGTTACGGGCAGTGTTCAAACTCCGGAATATATGTTTCCCTCCCCTGTACAAGATTCTTCGCTCCCGCTTCCAGGCAATATTGTGATCCTTTACATGAATCTTAGTGAATTGCAGGATCGGACCGGCCTTGATGTCAATGATATTCTGCTGAAGGTCGAGAACGGACAGAGGGATTCCGTCGTCGCCTCGCTTGGATCCCTTCCCGTATCCCGGATAACCTTTCAGGAGGATCATCCAAGCGTTGTGTTCATGGACCTCGGTGCCGGGAAGATGAGGAACATGTTCCCGCTCTTTTCTATCATATTCATGGTTGTGGGGATGATCTCGATCTTCATGACATTCTACCGGATCGTCGTGAATGATTCAAGGTATATAGGCGTCCTGATGTCTCTGGGTTATTCCAGGTTGAAGATCGCTATCGCATACATGTCCTTTGGCACAATTCTTGCAGCGATCGGGTCTGTGATCGGACTGATATTGACATTTCTTTTCACAATGGGCCTTATGTCCTACACAATGTCCATGATCGGCGATATTCGTGTAGCTTATCCAATGGCTCCGATGCCGTTCATTCTGGGGCTTATATTTTCTTTTGGAAGTGTTTTGATATCGGTGGGGATACCGGTATTACTTATCACAAGACGATCGGTCAGACAGGCACTTGACCATAAACCAAAGACAAAGATCCTTGCTGTCGGTACAGCATTTTCGGGTATTTCCAAGACCAGATTGATGGGGATCAGGAATACTTTCAGGAATCCTGCAAGGACTGCACTTACCGTGCTCGTAATCGGAATGTCGATCGGGATATCAGGGTCATGGATAGTGATGTCAGATTCAGCATGGGGCTACATGCAGGACCAGATCGAACAGGACACCTGGGATCTCAGGGTGGACTTTACAACCCCCGTCCCCAACAAGAATGTTAGTCCGATGCTTGATATCGAAGATGTCGATTATGTGATCCCCTTCGCTTACATGGCAGGGCAGATATCTGGAAGAGGAAATGATGAATCCACCTTTGTTGTCGCATCTGATAGGATGCTCGAAACAAGGGATTTCGAACTGGAAGCCGGAAAACTTGACCTAACAACATCCATTATCACGAACAAACTGGCAAGCGAGTTGGGAGTGTCCATAGGTGACAGGATCACGATCACGATCGGGTCGAACATTATGGAAACGACTGTTGGTGGGGTTGTTTATGATATATTGATGCAGGCGGTCTATATTGACCGAAGGACCGCCTCCCCGCTCATGAACGAGAGCATGGCCTCAAGTGCGTTCATCAAGCTCAAGGATAAGGAGGACACGCAGAGCATCATTGCAGACATCGAGGAGATCGATGGAGTGTCCAGGGTTACGGTGCAGGATGAGATCATAGCTTCAATGGATGAGGTCTTTGGTCAGGCCATGGGTATGCTCTATTTCTACTTCTTCATCTGTCTGATGATCGCAATGGTGGTTGCGGCCTCTGCCATAATAATTTCCACTATGGAGCGGGACATCGAATTTGCAACCCTTGAGACACTTGGCATTCCGAGGAGAAAGGTGATCGGATCCATGCTTATTGAGATCTGTATCATCGGGTTCGCTTCCGCACTTCTGGGACTTCCGTTCGCATACCTGTTCGGAAAGCTGTTCGCCATTGTCATGGAGGATATTCTCTACTACTTCCCGATAGTGTTCGCTTTCAGTGCCATGATCATTACCTTCGCCTTTGGTTTCCTGTTCATATTCGGATCTTCGATCTTCCCGATAAGATATACCAAGAAGATGGATGTCGAGAAGATCATCAGGGAAAGGATCACAGGGTGATTCTCCCGAAACTATCTATAGCAGGTCAGCTTAATTCTGGTCGTGCTACTAATAATTTAATCGTAGCACGGTGGTATTGATATGAGTGCCATATCACTGGACGAACAGATAGCATTGCTTGAAGAGAATGGAATCTCGGGCGAGGTTCTGGAAAGTATGTCCAGGGCATCAATGTTCCATGGACATATCTGTCCCGGACTCGCCATCGGAGTGTCAGCATCCCTTTCATTTCTGAAGGGAAAGGAGAGGTCCGGGGATGAGGAGATCGTCGCCATTGTAGAAAATGACTCATGCGGTGTCGATGGCATTCAGGCCCTTCTCGGCTGCACCTTTGGAAAGGGAAATTTGATATTCAAAGATCATGGAAAATCCGTTTACACCTTCTTTGATCGGAATACGGGAAGAGGTTGGAGGTATTCGCTTAAGGAGTTCCCTGAGCCGGATGATGGGGCAATTGACCTTTTCAACAAGGTCAGGTCGGAAGAGGCCAGCCCGGAAGAGAAGGATAGATTCGGGAGGCTGTGGGTCGATCGAGCTGCCCGGGTGCTGGAAGCAGGTGAGAACCTGTTTGATACAAGGGAGGTGGATGGCGGATTGCCGGAAAAGGCAAGGATATTCGATTCGTTCATCTGTCCGGGATGCGGGGAGAAAACCGGCGCTCACAGAAGCGTCGAGATAGACGGTGAAAGATACTGCATTCCATGTTTGAAGGGAAGGAGTTGAAAAAATGAAGGTTTGGCACGTGGTAATACTTTTAATATCATCCTCGTTCATGATATCCGCCGGATGTCTGGATGGGAATACCGAGGGAACCAGAACGATAACGGATATGCTCGGACGCGAGGTTGAGATACCCGAGAAGGTCAATAGTGTGGTGGGTATCGAGGCTGGAGCTCTGCGTCTTCTTGTTTACATGCAGCAGGCGGACAAGGTGGTGGGCATTGAGGATCACGAAAAGCTGGGAGGTGCCGGAGGAAGGGCCAAGCCGTATACCCTTGCGAATCCGGGGCTTCTGGACCTATCCTCTATTGGACCGATGCATGGAGGGGATGCGGAGCTGTTGGTTGCCACCCAACCCGATGTGGTATTCTGGACATATACTGATACGTCCAAGGCGGATGACCTGCAAACAAAGACCGGAATACCTGTTGTGGCATTGAACTACGGGGACCTGAATGACAACAAGCAGGACCTCTACGATGCACTGGAACTGATCGGAGAGGTGATGGGAAACATGGAGAGGGCCCAAGATATCGAGAGTTTCATCGACGGAAGGATCGTTGAGCTGGACAATATGACAGCGGGTCTGTCCGATCCCCCTTCCTGCTATGTGGGCGGTATTGGTTTTCGAGGGGCCCACGGAATGCTCTCAACGGAACCCGCATATTCGTCACTGGAGTTCGTCAATGGGAACAATGTGGCATCCTCGGTCGGACTGGAACATGCATTCATCGAAAAGGAGAAGATACTGGACTGGAACCCCGAGATCATCATCATTGATGAGGGGGGGCTATCCCTTGCTCTGGAAGAACTTTCCGACGGAACATATGATACGATCGATGCGGTACGGAACGGAAGGCTTCACGGGGCCCTTCCGTACAACTGGTATACCACCAACTTCGGGACCGTAATTGGCAACTCATACTACATTGCAAAGATCCTCCATCCCGATGATCACACGGATCTGGACCCCGTGACGGAGATCAATGATATCTACGAATTCCTGGTGGGCTCTCGCGTGTATCAGGATATGGCAGATGAGTTCGGAGGGTTCAGGGAGCTGGAAATTTGAAGAAAGAAGGGATGAAGGGATCCGCCCCCCTCGAAGTTTATAAAAAGGGAGCATACAGGAAATGGGCATTCCTGGTCATCACCTTCATCCTTCTCATCATCGCGGTTCTTGTGTCACTATCCCTCGGTTCTTCCGATCTGACCATGATGGAAGCGTTCAAGGGTCTGATCGGTAGAGGAGATGCGGTCTCCGAGACCATTGTACGAAGGATCAGGTTGCCGCGGGTGATGACCGCCATAATTGCCGGTGCGGGTCTTGCAGCATCAGGTGCCACCATGCAGACCGTTTTGAGGAATCCGATAGGTTCTCCCGTTACCCTTGGCATCTCACAGGCCGCTGCTTTCGGCGCGGCATTTGCCGTTGTCGTGCTAGGGGCAGGGACCATTCACAGCGGGATGGTGGACGCGGTGGTCAACAACAATATCTATCTGGTATCTCTCTGCGCGTTCGCCGCATCTATGGTATCGACCGGTGTTATAGTCCTGCTTGCGAGGTTCAAAAGGGCTTCCCCGGAGTCAATGATACTGACCGGCGTGGCCATGGGATCACTGGCGACCGCTGGAACGACCGCGATGGAGTATTTCGCCGATGATGTCCAGCTCTCGTCCATCATTTTCTGGACCTTCGGGGACATGGGAAGGACAGGCTGGGAGGAGGTATTCCTCATGCTGGCGGTCACCCTGCCTGCGGTGATATATTTCACATGGAACGGGTGGAGGTACAATGCCCTGGATACTGGAGATGAGACCGCAAAGAGCCTGGGTGTAAATACGGAAAGGCTCAGGCTTATGGGAATGGGGGCCGCATCTCTTGTTACTGCCCTCATCATCTCGTTCGTCGGGATAATCGGTTTCATAGGGTTGGTGGTCCCGCACATCGTAAGGAAGATCATAGGGGCCGACCAGAGGTTCCTCCTGCCTGCATCTGCCCTGGTCGGAGCGGTCCTTCTCCTTGTTGGGGATACAGTTGCAAGGACCGTGATATCACCCGTGGTCCTTCCTGTCGGTATCCTGACCTCATTCATTGGAGCTCCTCTGTTCATCTATCTCGTTATCAGGGGGAAGGAGCATTGGTGAGCCTGAGGGTGAAAGATCTCCATTTCTCCTATAACCGGAAGGATGTTCTTTCCGAGGTTAATCTATACCTTAAAGGGGGGAATCTGGTGGGATTGGTAGGTCCGAACGGCTCCGGGAAGTCGACCTTGCTGAAGAACCTTGACAGGATCCTGACCCCGAAGAAGGGCTCGGTACTTCTCAACGGTAAATCTATAGTTTCTATGAAAAGAAGAGATATTGCAAGGAGAATTGGATATGTTCCACAGTCCACCGGGGACCTCTTCTCCAAGACGGTTTTTGATACCGTTCTAATGGGCAGGATCCCACATGGGTCCTGGGCACCGACGGGAAGTGATCTGAGAAAGGTATCTGATGTTCTGGTGGAATTCGGACTTCAGGACCTGTCGGACAGGGATACGAACTCACTTTCAGGTGGGCAAAAACAGAAAGTTTCGATCGCAAGGGCCGTCGCCCAGGAACCTGAAGTTCTTCTTCTGGATGAGCCCACATCTGCTCTTGACCTTGCAAACCAGATCGATGTGATGGAACTTATCAAGAAGCAGACGGAGAAAGGGATACTTGCTGTCATGGCGGTCCATGACCTGAACCTGGCCCTAAGATACTGTGACAGGTTCGTGCTTCTGAAGGCCGGGAAAGTGGTTGCCAAAGGTGATTCGGAGGCCCTTTCCCGTGAGGTCCTTGAGGAAGTGTACGAGATCAAGGCCAAGGTCCTCGGGAATGGGAAGGAAAAGGTTCTT
>JAYEPK010000111.1:0-5454 GCA_034723935.1 Thermoplasmatota archaeon | reverse complement strand
ACTTTAGATATGTTCGTGTTGAAGTGTCGGTGAGGTCACTATGCCCTATTACTATTTGACAAAAAGCTGAGGATACACGAGTTGTGTTTGAGATGAGAGATAACTTCCTCGGAATCAACATACCGAGGGCCAAAGAGATATTACAGATATCCATTCCTGCACACTACTAGTATAAACTTTTATACTGGGAGCGAATATCCCAGATTCGCCAATTGACGCGGTGGTAGCTCAGTTGGGAGAGCGTCTGACTGAAGATCAGAAGGCCGGGTGTTCAAGTCACTCCCACCGCACTTCATCATAAAGATAGGAACAAGAGGTTGATAAGATGGGAGATACGCTATACGATGTGGAGGTCCTGCAGGGCAACAATTACTTTCTTGCCAAGATCATCGCCCACCAGTCAAAGGATAAGCCCATCAGGGAATACAAAACAAATACCCTTGAAGAGCTTCTCGAGAACATTGCAAAGGACATTCTCGAAGAAAATGAATAACATCATTTTTCCCTCTTGATCCAGTTCCTGACCCTCTTTTTCTGCCTTGAGGACATGTAATACTCGCTGCCTTGAGGTCCCGATCTTTCCGAGATAGCACCTTTCAACTTGAGAAGCGATGCTTCTCTGTCAAGTTTCTTTTTTGAAAGACCTGATTCCTCTATCAGGGCCGTTTCCGACAGTTTTTTCCTGTCCAGCAGGACCTTTGCGATCCTTATCTGATACCTGCTCATGACCAGGGGCCCATCTATGAACGAGCCCACAGTCGGCAGGAACCTGACATATATACCGTCGGGAACAGACCTTACATGACCCTCATCTTCGAGTGCCACAAGGGTCGTTACCAGATCCCTTCTACTGATGGAGATCGAATCTCCGAGCTCCCTCAATCGTCTCCCGGGATCATCCTGCACCGAAGAGAGAACGACCTCCTCCTGGGGCTCCCCTCCCTTGAAGATCACTGTCTGGAACGCGTAGGATGTCCTCTCGACAAGGGCAAGACTGGAACCTGCTACCAGAAGGATCAACAGGAATACCAACATGAAAAGCATAAGTAGTGATATCTTTCCACTGTCCGAACCGTCAATCTCCGGGATCACAACTGTGTAGGTCATCTCCAAAGAACGAGAATCCCCCGGGAGAAACTCCACACCGACCTCCGCTGTTATCCAGATGGTGCCGTTGAAACCTGAAATATCAAACTCAACGGCCCCATCATCGGAGGGATTAAAAACCTTCGAGAGAACATATGGTCCATATTTACTTTCCGAGATATGGATCATGGTATCCTTGCAGTTAAGGTTTGTACAGTTCAGGCCCACATCGAGCACCAGTTTTGAATCGGTGATCTCCAGGATGGTAAAGTCCAGGTCCGGGTCCGTAAAGCTTGCATTTGGAAGTACCGTGAAGTTCCAGGTGTAGTTCCGGTATGCTCCCAGATTGTCTCTCAACACCACAGTGTGTTCATGATCCCCGGCATCCATGTTCCATGGAAAGAAACCCGATCGTCCCTCCCCACCTAACACATAGGAATTGTAATTGGAGAATACCGGAGGATGGGGGTCGATCAAATACAATAGATCATTTCCCTCCTCATTGGAGTCCATATCCATCTCGAACAGTTCCCCGGCGACCATGACATCGGGAAGAGGGGATGTGAGGTATGGTACTGCGTTCTCGATGAAGAAGTCCAGTCTGACCTCGCTGGATTCTCCCCAGAGGTCTGTGACCTTGATCGTTACGAATGCTTCCTGGATCCCGATTATTGGAGTGAAAGAGACCTCACCGGTAACAGGATTCAACCAGAGATCATCGATGTTGGTGCTGACAATGGAGTACACGGTACCTTCTTCACCCTCCTGGTCGGAACCGAAATCCAGTACCGTGGGTTCATACTCCTTGATGCGATCTACCTCCGGTGTGATCATCTTCGGCACCTCGTTCACAACGGATATATTCCATTGATAGATGGCCTTGTTCGGTATCATTCCAGATGGGTCCACATTGTTATCATCAAGGACAAGTGACGCGGTCCAGTTGCCTACATGCATGTTGGAAGGTACACCTTTGACCGTTCCGTTCCTTTCCACTTCGAGCCACTGATGCTCGTCTCCTAATGTCGATCCGTTCCTCGTCACGTTCACGGAAACGTTCCACCCGTTCCCGTTCTCCCTGAGATCGAACCTGGAGGTATAGGGCTGGCCTTCCCATGCCATGGGAGCAACAGACACTTCAACTATCGATGGTGGCTTGTTCACGACGATCAAGTCTACTGTCAGATTCACCGAGTGGATGGTGGAACTGATGGAAACGTTCAGGGAGAGCTCCCCCACATCATCGTTTCCGGGAACACCCGTCAAGCTCCCGTCATTCTGCTCGATCCATGATGGAAGGGTGGAGAAGTCCCATTCTACCACATCTCCGTCGGGATCGAACACAGATATCTCCCTGTCAAAAGATGAATCTTCGAATGCTCTCCATACAGGCGGATATACATCAGCAAAATACGGAGGATCGTCCGTCCATATCCTACCTTTTACATACAGGGATACCGGAAGCTCCTCCCAATTTGCAAATACCTTGACGTATGCACCTTCGGAGGTTCCTTGCGACCTCGAATCCATACTGAAATTTCCAAGGACGAATTCTCCGTACAGCACTCCGGTCCCGGGTCCTGTCTCGGTCAGAATTATCGAGGTGAATGGGGGGGAAAACTCTTCACCATGTCCTTGAAGCCAGACCCGCAGATAGTCGATCCTGGTCGGGGAGCCCTGAGATACAAAAAGCCAAATTCCAACTCTTTCCCCCCTCTGGGCCCTTTCTATCCTCTGTCCCTGACCCGCCTCCAGGAAACGGTATCCCTGAACTACCAGATCAGGACATGTGGGAATATTCCATTTGACAAGAGCATCACCTTTGCCGAGGTATATCACCGGAACCGGGGAGCTCATATCGTAGGGAGAATAGTAGATGCCAAGGCCAAGATGGGCTGCCGTATCGTTTCCGACCATGTCGGCATCCGGAAAAAGATAACTTGAATCGGTCGAGTAATCACGATCCGGCCCCCCATAGAAAACGGACAGTTTACCTTTCCCCGAACCTTTTTCAGGATCACCTATTATAAGGTCCGATGAGCGGTCCCCGTCGATATCAAGCAAAAGAACGTTCTGCTCCCCTGTCAGGTCCATCGATCCCTCACCGCGGATGTTCCATGAGATGTCCTCAACATCGATAAGACCAGGCCCGAAACCTCCTGGAACTACCATCACTCCTCCTTTGGGCCCATACGCGGGAACATGCAGGGTGATATCATCCAGCTTATCACCGTTCATATCACCCACGGATACGGATGAAGCTGTTCCGGGAAGTGCAAGGATGCTTGATCGTTCCATTGTTACTCCGGAATAGACCAGTAAACTGGCGGATGAGATCTTCTCACAGTAAACGAGGATATCAGGAGAGAGGTCCCCATTCAGATCATCTGCCGAGTACAACTTCGAAGCATTGACAGGGAGCTCTATCTCATCGTAAATATATGGTTCTCCAACGATGTCTGCGATCGATCTCAAATGTGAGCCATTATCAGCAAGTGTGATGATCTCGCAGATACCGTCACCGTCAAGGTCCCTGATAACTGAAGATGCGTTGATGAGGACATGGAGGTCAAGTCTTTCGCCGGGCCCAAGCACAGTATTTGCATCGAGATCATCCTCACTTTGCCCTCTGAACAGATAATGGGACATGTCCACATCCCGAACGATGATATCATCCAACTTATCCCCATTCAGATCTCCGGTCAGGATCGAACCTTCCGAAAGGTCCATCTTTGAATCGTATATGGATATGTTCGTCAGGAGCTCCCCATCATTTGAGAACAGGGAAATGGTTCCATTTCCTAGGTCGTATTGAGGGAAAGGCACAAGGAAGGAACTTTCAAAAGGACCCGTGAATCTGCCTCCTTCGAAAACACCGCTCATGGGGGCACCATGGGTGGAGTTCTGAAACACCTCCACCGATCTTTGCTCCACGTTCTCATCGTGATAGCCAAGCCTTAGAGAAAATACAGGGACCTGGATAAAGAGCAGGACCACGAGCAGGGTAATGAGCAGTTTCGATCTCATCTTGGATCTCCTGGTAAATGGACGCTCTCTTCAAGAGTGTTTCAGATAATTTAACCTTGCCTGGAAGATACCGAACTCTTCTTCTCCTTTGCTCCATCCCAGGTTGCACTGCGAAGAAAAGCTGCTTCGCCAGGAAGCAGGGTCCGATCCTCCTTCGTGAACCTATCGAACCTCTCCAGCTGGCTCTGCAGTTCCATCTGGGTAAGGATGATGTAAGTGACCAGGTAGAGGAAGGTCCCACCGCAGACCAGGAAAACATTACTGGTCAGGGCTCCAAGACCCCAGCATCCGAACATGCCAAGTGTCCCCAGAGGAACAATATGACCGGCTCCGATCATGTCAACGATGGATGCTGTCTCCCGGGTCCTTCTGATCCCTTTCAGAGCTATCACCGAAAGCACGGCGATCAGTATCAGAAAGAGGATAACTCCGGATATCTGGAAGATATTCTGGAATCCATATAAAATTCGATCCGGATCCATGAAGAATCTTGACACTCAATGAAACCCTATGCTTTCTCGGTGTAGCTACTTAAGGCCTTGACCTGGAACCAAGTGTGCATAGCTTCGCTAAGTTTGGTCCATATCTACCCTGTTCGGGCTATCATGACTTCAGATCCCTGCCAACCCCTATCTTGAAGATGCATTTTGCAAAGCTTTATAATATACCAGCATATATCCGCCCTAACCCAGGTGGAATATTTCCCTTCCACCCAGGGTGCCAGATGCCATAACCAAATAGCGGGGTGGGGTAGCCAGGATATCCCGTCGGGCTCATAACCCGAAGATCAATAGTTCAAATCTATTCCCCGCTACCATTTTTCATATCCTATCAACAAGCGAAGCGGTTGATAGGATCAATGTTACTCGGAATAGATTTGAACGAAGTTCACCTGGAGAATTATGTAATGGAATGGAATAATTCTCGAGGCCAGCTAAATCACGAAGTGATTTATGCGCGAATCTATTCCCCGGGATTTTTTCCCCGAAAAAATCCATTACCAGTTTAAACCCCCTAAATAAACATTAAAAATTACCAGTTTGAACCCCCTAAATAAACATTAAAAATTACCAGTTTGAACCCCCTAAATAAACATAAAAAACACTCAGATGATCTCCTCACCTCTCTTTCCCGATCATCATCAACCCTTTCTCTGTCGCTCTGTATATTATCCAGTTCTTGTTCTGCTCCCCGACAACAAGCCCTGCTTCCTTGAGCTGGGAAAGATGATAGGAGAGCCTGGAATAAGACATCTCAACCAGTTCCTTTATACAGCAAACACAGAGAGGTTGAACCGAGATCATATGGAGAATTCGAAGTCTCGAAGGATCGGAAAGGGCC
>JAYEPK010000110.1:0-5495 GCA_034723935.1 Thermoplasmatota archaeon | reverse complement strand
GGACAGAAGACCGTCTCATCCACTGGCATGGTATCCAGGTCCTCGAAGACAGGAACATCATTGAGATCCTTTTCAAGGTCTGCTTTGGTCTTTGATATGGATGTTTCCTTTATTGGTTTCTCAAATCCGCATCTGGGACAGATGAGATTCTCGCCTTCGGGTCGAAGCAGTGTTTTACAGTTTGGACAGAACATGATTAGCACCATTTAAGTATGTTAAAGGTACTATTGCAAGGTCATTTAATAACCTTTTGTTCCAGGAGGTTAAGTTATTGACATCCAACAGTCGATTAGAAATATAAAAAAACCCTCATGATCATATAGGTCAAACATAGCATGAAAATGGAAAGCGGGTTTTTTCGTAGGTTTCTCTCGTCTATACGACACCGAAACGAAACCTCGAAATCTTAGGAAAAAACGGGCTTTGCCTTGGATTTTTCCTGACCTTGTCATAGGTTATGACAAGATCCAAGCAAAACAGACCGTCAATAATAAGGTACTGCTTTGCGGAAGTATGAAAACGGGTCATAATCCGCTTAAATGGATTTTCATACTGAAGTAATGAGCCTTTAGATCAAAGGGATGGTAGGAAATGAGCGATAACACCCCATACACCAGATGTCCGATCTGTGGAAAAGGTTTCCTTCTCCCGGTTACGATCGGGGCCGGTGAGGACCGGAATGTCAGCTATAGATGCACTGAACCTGAGTGTGGGATCAGGTTCGACAAGCACGGATATGAACATTTCGATGAGAAAGAGCAGGAATGGGTGAGGTTGTAGGTGTTCAGATGTTCTTCCCTGACCCCATTCTTGACATCAGCACCTATCTTGATATGAAAAATGATCCTAAGGGGACAGGTATCATCTGCAGCCACTGCCAGAAAGAGATCAAAGGCAAGATACACAGATGGGGGGCTTATTCTTACGACACGTACTGCTGGAACCTGAGGTTCATACTTGGTTCCGGTGACGAAGAGGAGCTCAGAAAAGAGGAATTGAGAAGATTCCTTGCCCAGAAGGGTATTCTGGATTGATAGTCATCTCCCATAAGGTTATATGTCAACAGTCACAATCACCTGAACCCCATTGATAATAGGTGTACATGATGAAGATAATTGTCGAGAACATCATAGCTTCATGCAAGGTAAAGGGTGATCTGCATCTTGACAGGATCGCAGATTCACTGAAAGGGGCAAAGTACCAGCCGTCCCTCTTTGAAGGTGTGATATACACAAGCGAGGAGCCAAAGAGCGACATTTTCATCCACAAGGACGGCACTGTAAAGCTTCACGGATCAACATCAGAGGAAAAGGTCAAGAATGCATTGAACATGGTACTTGACAAATTAAAGGAGGACGGGATCGACCTTGAAGTTTCCGAACCTCTCAAGGTTTTGGAGATCATTGCCTCCTTCTCGATCGAGGGTAAGCTCGATCCGAAAGAGGTTTATGAGGAGTTCAAAGAAGATGGTGTCATCTATGATCCGAGCGAACTCCCAGGTTTCATTCTACATATCGGAAAAAGCGGGATAGAGGTTCTGATATTCCCCGAGGGTAAGGTCATATCAAAGGGAGCAGATAATCTGCAGGATGCCATCTCCAGCCTCCAGATGGTAGATAGCAGGATACGGGCCGGAGAGTGAACAATGGCCACATTGGCAAATGGGCTCCCCATACTTGATGCTCATATACACCTGGATCCAAAAGGAAGACCAAGAGAAGCAGTAAGGTCCTTCATTGAAAGGGGTGGCACCCATCTAGTGGTCGTTCATAAACCATACGGCCATATCAATATAAACGGTATCAAGGATCAACTGGAAGCCTTTTCCACCACGCTTGAGATGACAGAGCTAGCCCGGGATGAGGGAGCCATCGCATGGTGTTTTGTTGGTCCTTATCCCGGTGAACTTCCACACCTCGTGGAGTTAATGGGGTTCCAGGATGCTGTGAACCTCATGTCGGACTCACTCGATGAAGCTGCCAGGTTGGTCAAGCAGGGAAAAGCGCTTGGAATAGGCGAGATAGGTCGAGTCCACTTTCCTGTTGAAGAACGGATCCAGAACGCGTGCGATGAGATCCTCCGTAAAGCTTTTAAAAAGGCTTCGATATTGAATTGCCCGATCATACTTCACACCGAATCCTACCATTCGAACCCGGGGTTGATGACCCATCTGTCGGGTATGATCGAAAGGTCAGGAGCAGATAAAAAGATGATGATCAAGCATTATTCCGGAAAGGATCTGCTGAACCCGGATGACAGATGCGGACTTTCCATTTCGCTCCAGTGCAGAAGGGAGAATCTGAGCGAGGGTCTGAAGCAAAAGGCGGATTTTCTTCTGGAGACAGATTATATTGATGATCTGAAAAGACCAAATGTGGTCATGCCTCCGGATACCGTCCCAAAGAAGATGATCTGGGCCTACAACAAGGGCATAATTGATGAGACGGAGCACCACAGATTGATGATAGATCTCCCCAAGCGTATTCTTGGAGTGGATATGAAAGCCTGACACATGAGTGTTTAAAAAACCATTATCAAATGTGCAGCCAGAACACTATCAGGCAAATAATATATATCATTCCAGCATTTTGAAACCGGTCAGCTTAAGGACTATCTGTCCCTTCCAGAATCGGGGGAATAAAATGACAAGAGATCTCTCTTTGGTTAATAGTGCTAGAAAAAGGACTGGATATACTTCATCGGTCCTTATGGTAATGTTCTTGATGGTTTCCGCTCCCTTCTTCGCCCTCGCGAATGAAGACCTGGAACTTGTCGAAAGGAGCACGGGTCCATCTTCAAACGGAAAGCTCGGTTGGAACGTTACAGCAGTGATGGACCTTAACGGTGATGGGAAAACTGATTACGCAGTTACATCCCCCGGAACAAATATGGTGTATGTGTTCCACGGACCCATGCCCCAGACCATCTCATTCTCTTTAGCGCAGTGGAGGGTCTCCGGACCATCCTCAAGCAATTTCGGATGGTCGGTCGCAGGCATGGATTCTTACGATGGTGATGCATACGATGATCTCATTATCGGAGCGCCTGACATCAGCAGGGCCTATGTCTTCAAGGGACGGTCCGCCCCTCCAGGTAGCATATCATACACATCGGCCGAGATCACACTGGAGGGCAAATCCGGAGACATGTTCGGACACTCCGTTACAGGGATCGATTATTCCAATACGAGCAATGTATATGCCGTGGTCGGAGCACCCCGTGACAACCATTTCCTCACGGAATTCGGCAGTCAATATTATCAAACCGGTGCTGTCTTTCTCTTCAATCTCACCAACATGGACGAAATGAGTGAAACCTCGGTGAACAACACCTTTGCAGACTTCACATTCCAGGGAACACCATCCAACGGTTGGTTCGGTTTCTCGGTTGCAAACCTCGGGGATATGGATGGTGATCTGCATGGAAGAGATGATCTTGCAATTAGTGACCCCTACTTCGACAAATCGGGCGATACCGACAATGGGGCTGTATTCATACAGAACGGCAAGGACACTCAATTTGAATTCCCGATAATATTATCAGAGAACATGAACGGCTACATCTATGGAAGGAACAACAGCCGTTTCGGCTGGTCCATAGAACCCATGGGAGATGTGAGTCCGAGTCCTGAACCAGATTTCATGATCGGCGCACCCTTCGAGAACACACTTAGCACGCCATCCACACCCAATGTAGGATGTGCCCATCTATTCTATGGAAGATCCTCTTCATTTCAATTGGAGCTTGATGCGGCTACCGGATCCGATGCCGAGTTCTGGGGCGTGATGCCGGGCGACAGGATGGGATGGTCCTCGGCAAGGGCTGACATAACTGGGTCCAGTGAATTCTCAATAGCGGTTGGAGCACCGGGTTATGATAATGGAACAAGCACCGATGCAGGTGCGGTCTTCTCATTCTGGGGATGGAGCATATCACAGAACCATACAGGAGCGAAGTCCAAGTATCACGGTGTAAATTCAGGCGACAATCTCGGATATTCAATGGAGGGAGTTTATTACAGGTCGACCGACCCGGATGATGTCAGGATAATGGCATCCGCCCCGTATTATGGAACAAGCGATATCGGATCAGTGGACCTTTTCAAAAGGAACATGCTGCCAACCCTGAGCAACCTTTTCATCTCACCAAATTATGGGAACGAACAAACTCCATTCGAGATAAAGGTCCAGTATTTCGATCTGGACAATAATCCTCCTGAATATATCAAGGCATACATCTATCAGGATAGTGCGGGATCGCAGCTAGTTGCCACACATCTTCTTGGTAATCCTCAGGGCAGTTCCTATGTTGGAGGCATGAACTACAGCAAGATCACGACACTTCCTTCATCCATACTCGGCAAGGATACCCAGGGTAAACCTCTTTACTTTAGGATGGAAGTAAGAGCGACCAGAGGTTCAAGGGACATCATCACAAGTCCCAGTATCAACCCATTCCAGAACCCGAAGGTTGGGCCAGTGGTCGATGGTGTCGCACCATCCTCGGTGACCGATGTTTCTGAGATATCCCAGGTGTTGGACGAGGATCTATACGGTGTCTTCAAGATCGCGTGGTTCTGGCCTGAAGAGAATGCAGGGTTCGATGATGAGACGGAAAATGGAAAGGTCAGTAAATTGACAATGGCAATAAGGGAAGGCGCAGATAACATCATAACAAGAGCCAACTGGAACGACACGGGAGAACTTGATGAAGGAGATGCGGTCTTTTACATCAATTTTTCAAATGAAAAGATCGAGAAGCCTTTTACCCAAACCAACAACTTCTATGTCGGAAGGAATTCAGATTTCGTCATGAACCCGAACAGCATTCAGATCTCTTCAGATCCAAAGACAAAGTACAACGTGGCTTTCAGAGCGGTCGATGACCAGAACAACTGGGGCCCTGTATCGAACAATCTGCTTGTCGAGTCCTGGTGGAGAAGACCGGGTATTCCAAGCATCGATTCTATCTCACTGGAAGACCATACCGGCGATGATGATAACGGGCACATGCTCAATGTATCATGGGTACCACAGAGTTCCAACCCATCAGATCTGCACTATTACTGGGTGTTCATAGACGATAAACCCTTTGACACCTATTCAGAGCTTGGAAGGGACGGCCCGGATTACAATGTCTCCAGGGAGAACAATTATGAAACCTTCCTTGACAGATGGATGATCCTTGAACACTACTTCAAGGACGGTGTGAAGACCCAGCTGCAAACAGGAACGATCTATTATGCGGCAGTCGTTCCCTTCAACTGGCTTGACCAATCTCTGGACACGATCATACTCAGCAATTCTGTAAAGGTGATCGACAACGATGATCTGCCCATTCCCAGACTTCAGGAGGTGGAAGGAGAGAATCACCTGAATGACGGTCACCATATCAAACTTACCTGGGAGAAGGTAAACGACCCCAGGTTCGTGGAATATCAGGTATGGGGGCAATCCTATTCCTTCACCAATATTCAGGATGCTTTTCTCGTTGCG
>JAYEPK010000109.1:0-5497 GCA_034723935.1 Thermoplasmatota archaeon | reverse complement strand
GGAGAGGTGTGTGGAGGGCAGTGGGTTTTTTCCATCCCAGCTTCTCCGCCGCATCCCTGGCCAGCATGTGTGCATGCCTCTGGTCCATGCCTCCGATCGCAAGGTGGATCCCGAGATCGAATATGTCGGCGGCCTGCATCGAGGGGTACAGGAACTTGGATGAATCGAGGTCTCCTTCGTTCTCCTTTCTCCCCATCACGGTCATTGCCCTCTTGATCCTGGAAAGGGAAGCGGATTTTGCGATCCTCAGAACTTTCTCCCAGTAATCAGCGGAGTCCGCCATATCACTTGCCCATTTGAAGTTCAGCTTGCCGCTGTCTATGGCATCTCCAAGCCCGAAGGCCCTGTAGCAGTCGATGAAGTACTCACCGCAGGACTTGATCTTCTCCAGGTCGCCGCCGAACTTGTCGTTGATGAACGCATGCCAATCAGCAAGGAGAACATCAACAGTGAAACCTGCCTTTAGAAGATCGTTTATCTTCATTGTTATTATGAACCATCCTATATGGACGAAACCGGAAGGTTCGTATCCGACGTATGCTCGGAGTTCCTCGTTACTATCAAGGAGTTCGATTATCTCCTTCTCGGTCACGATCTCCTCTGCTCCCTTGAGCACCAGTTCCAGTCTTTCCTTGCTGTCCATTTACACCAACCCGAACCTTCGGTCTATCGAACGTCAGGCATATAAAGGGAGCCCTACTTTAATTTGCTGATGGACGCCCTTTCAGCTATCCCGTATGAGGTCGGACGCATGGGTACCCTTGATGGGGACAGATACGAAGTTCCATATCACATCCTCGGTTATTCCTGGTCAGGGGAGCACCCTGTCTGGACAATGCTTCCGATGAAAAGGAAGGATGATGAACTGTTCCCTTCCGGGGGGCCTTTCGATATTGATCCTGTCAAGATGAAGAGGGTTGAATTCCGTTCCTCGAATGATCATCACTGCGTCGGCAGATTCTCGGATGGGGTGCATATCCCTTGCCCGTATTCTGCAGAGGTCGAGCAGTTCTCCCAGTGTCCTTCCTGTATGAAGTATGATATTCCCGATCCGGTCTGTGTTTTCGAACCCCACTGTAACAAAGGCACCTGTGGGGCACCATTCTGCCAGATAGAACATGTTGTCTATTTGACATCCTTCAGGGGCCGCCACAAGGTAGGAATGACGCAGCTCAGAAGGTACGAGAAGAGGGGAAGGGAGCAGGGGGCTGACCTGATATTTCCTCTCCTTGTTCTGGCCGATAGATACTCCGCAAGGGCAGTTGAGGGGGGGATCTCCAGGTACCTGAAGCTTCCCCAGGCGGTCCGCTCCCCTGTAAAGCTGAAAGGATGGGGCGCTCCGCTTCGGAAAGGGATCCAGACGGATGCTCTGCTGAGGGTCAAGAGATCACTTGTCGAGAATTGGGATGATGTTCTTAGCGGGCTCCCTGACGATGTCAGGATCGAAAGAGGTCCGGAAGAGACGGACCTCGCCCCCGCCGCGCTCACCTATCCCTTGAAAGAGCCCCTTGATTCATCTCCCAGGGCATACAAGGGGAGCATTGTTAGGGGAGATGTCGTAGGATACAAGGGGAACTATCTGGTATTTCGATCAAGCGGTTTGTATGCTTACCGAATAGGAGAGACTCCGGGGAAGATACTTTATTTTCGAGATGAACTTCATCATTGAGAGGGGCCTCGATGATCGAGCTGCTCACCAACGTTCTCCCTGTTCTTTCTTATGTTGGGGCCCATGAAGAAAATAATAAAAGCGCTCGTTTGTATGTCTAAAGAATTATGTGGACTTGGCCGATGAAGAGGATGATTTCGATTTCAAGGAGCGCTTTACCGGGCTGAAAATGGAGTTGAAAGAGGAGCACATGCTGAATCAAAGGATCCTGAAGAAGGTGAAATTGGATGGTTAAGAAAAACCGAATGATCTCGGTTCAAGGTGAGAGCATCACCATAATAGATGATGATTACCTCTCTCTAACAGATATGCTGAAAGCCAAGGATGGGGATTTTTTCATCTCTGACTGGCTTAGAAATCGGAATACTGTTGAATATCTGGGTATTTGGGAACGGACACATAATCCGGATTTCAATTACAGCGAATTTGCCACAATTAGAAATAAGGCAGGATTACATAGTTACAAGATAAGTGTAAAGGAATGGGTGGCCAGAACAAATGCCATCGGGGAGGTGTTCGTCCTTGACAAAAAATAGGCATTTTCTGTATAGTGGTGGTCGTTTGTTCTTCAAAAAAAATAGGAGAGGGGAGTAAATGCTTGCTGGAGAGATACCAAAGGATTACAGACCCGATGACGGGATAGATATACTCGTGAGGAACGTGACCAAGGTCTACATGACCGGAAAGGTTCCGATAACAGCGGTGAACGATCTATCCCTGGGAATTCCAAAAGGAAAGTTCCTGAGTTTGATGGGACCTTCCGGCTGCGGAAAATCGACACTTCTTCATCTGATCGGAGCTGTGGACAGGCCCACGACGGGGATGATAAGGGTTGCGGGGCACAGCCTGAGCAACATGCGGGACAACGAACTATCCGATTTCCGGCGTGATCAGATCGGATTCGTATTCCAGTTCTACAATCTCATCCCTTCGATGACGGCCTACGAGAACATCGAGATCCCGCTCAGTTTCAGGGGAGCTTCGAAAGATGAGAGGAGAAAGAGAGTGGGAGAGATCCTGAAGAGCGTGGGTCTTGAGGACAGGGCAGACCATACACCATCTCTTCTTTCCGGGGGTGAACAGCAGAGAGTGGCGATCGCAAGGGCCATCGTCAATGATCCGGATATCATTCTACTGGATGAACCGACCGGAGACCTGGATAGAAAGAGCGGTGAGGCCATCATGGAGCTTCTCCTGCAGATCAAGAAAGAGAAAAAGAAGACCTATCTCATGGTGACCCATGATCAGAAGGTCGCTTCATATTCCGAGGACACACTGCAAATGGAAGATGGAAGGATAAGATGGGGAAAGAGGTAGGGGGCGTTCTGAATGAACTTTCTGAAGTACATCCTGCACGGTTTCTCCCGTCAAAAAGTGAGAACGATATTGGCGGTCCTCAGTATACTGTTCACTTTTACAACGATGATCACCATCTCGCTGTTCTTCTCATCGGCCCAGGCTACGGATCTTGAAGTTATCGAGAGGAACATCGCATTTGATATTGAGGTGAAAAAGGCCTCGCATTCGGATATGGACCCGGATCTCCTTGTCGTTGAAGATGTGTTACCTGACCTTGAAGGCAGATCGGGAGTTACTGGCATCTATCCGATCATCAGGGGATTCGGATATACCGAAGAAGGTGGTATGCCGACCCATTTCATGCAGATCTTTGGAGCAAAGGAGGAGCTGCAGATCGGCCATTTGAGTAGTTCACAAGGTTCGTATGATCTAACTCCAGGGGGGTGCGTGATATCTTCCGAGACCGCCCTATCCCTTGGGGATGCAAATGGAAGGATCGATCCAGGTGATCATATCACCATCAATATAGTCACCCCCACCGGGATCGTTAAGGCGGACCTTGTTGTAAATGGTATCTTCGATGTTACAGGGAGGTTCCAGCAGGATTCCGGTTTCTATCGATCACCTTCGATCATCCTTGATCTCGACTACCTGCAAAATATCACAGGAAATATCGGAAAGGCCACCCATGTCATTGTAACCGTTGATAGGGGCCTTTATGATCTATCGAATCCAACGGACCCTGCCAAAAAAGTGGAAAGAATAGCTCTCTCCATGGCCGGGGACCTCGGGAAAGATTATGAGGTTACAACTCCGAAAGGAATGGCGATCGAGGGTGGGAACACAAACTTCCTGTCATCACTTTCATATCTCTTTGCGATCCTGTTCCCGGCCATATCCGGCATTCTGGTATCCTCTGTGATGAACCTGTCGGTCGAGGACAGAACTAAGGAGTTTGCTACGCTTCGCCTCCTTGGGGGGAGAAGGACATTCATCGGCAAGGTCGTCCTTCTGGAACTTGGTGTCATCCTTGCTGCCGGGATCGTTCCGGCGCTTCTTCTCGGGTCCCTGCTTGCAAAAGGTATAGTTCTTCTTTTCGGATTGGATCTGGATATCGTCTCGATCCGGGTATCGACCCAGCTTCTACTTCAACTGCTGATTGCCGTCGTAATAACGGTCCTTTTTTCGATATCGCCAATAATCAGGGCACTCAAGACATCACCCGGAGAATCCATCTCCAGGGTAAAGAGTGCCGGAACGTTCAAGTTCGTTTCGACCGAGAGGGTCGATCGGAAACTTGTTGTTTCCGGTTGGTTGGTGTTCGGAGCGTTGATGGTTGCGATAATAAGCGTCATCTTCCTTATCAGAAGCCCTGGAAATGATGCGATCTGTTTTGGTTCCATTGGGCTCCTCACGATCCTTCCGGTCTCTCTTTCGATAGGACTGCTGGGAGGTATTACTTTTCTTGAGGATGCACTGGTCAGACTATTTTACCCCGTTACGGTCAGAACGAACAAGATCATACGATCCTATATCAAGAGGAATGTCAGAAGGAACATTTCCACCAATCTGATCTTCGGAACAACGGTTGCAATGCTCATCATGTTCTCGACACTTTTCTCCTCACTTATCGGATCGACCTCCGACCAGGTCAGAATGGGTGTGGGTTCCGATATCAGGATATACCTGAACGAGGACGGTTTCGGATACGAGGAACTTGATCCGATCGCAAATATGGAAGGTGTTGATCACATCTCCTCCGTCAGCGGCCCCCGGTTCATGGATATCTCGGATCTGATATCAACAAATGACGCAACCGCCTGGGCGTTCGGCATCGATCGGAATTTTACAGATTCTATCTACGCTTCGGGGATGAAAATATCCGAGGGTGAAAGGTCCGATCTTGACGATCTCGCTGATGATGAGATAGCCATCTCGAAATCTCTTGCCAAGGAGATGGAACTCAAAAAGGGAGACAGGATATCGGTAGAATTCGATTCGAAAGGCGACGGATCAAATAGAGAGTTCTTCAAGATAGCGGTTGTGATCTCACAACTGCCTGGTTTCATAGGTCTGTTCACGGACACTCAAAAAGGTGATTTTGGTGGGGTATTGTTCTCACATGAAGGATATGAGAGACTCCTGTCCGATGGTGAAGATATCACTTTCACCTCGATCTTTATCGATGTGAACAAAGCCAACAAGGATCATGTGGTTGACCTGCTAGGTGAGAGGTTCGGTTCCTCGAACAACGTCTTCATTGTGGACACGGATGGATTGATACTTCTAATGAACATTCAGCTCATCGCCCTCAATGCGGTAATGGGAGTGATAACAACAATTCTGCTCATTGTTGCAATCTTCTCACTTGTCATAAATCTCTATGCCTCCATCAAGGAGAGAGAATACGAGATAGGGGTATTGAAGTCCGTGGGTTTACGGAACTTCGAAGTGCTGAAGGCTCTGCTCTCGGAAGGTGTTGTGATCGCGGTAGCATCGATGTTCCTCGGGGTCGTGGCGGGAGCCGCT
>JAYEPK010000108.1:0-1161 GCA_034723935.1 Thermoplasmatota archaeon | reverse complement strand
CCGAACTCTCCGGTGATCAGATATGCGATATCATAGGAGATGTGGTGGATGATTCCCTTTCCGAGGTGGAACTTTCATGTTTCGTTACATCATGTACCATGCAGGACCTTTCCATGGCGGAATTGTACAACATGACGAGGTACCTTGCGGAATCTGGTGATGTTCTGGATTGGGGAGATGAACTGGTTGCGGATAAGCACTGCACGGGAGGAGTTCCCGGGAACAGGACCTCGCCCATCGTCGTTCCAATAGTCGCTTCCTTCGGTGTCAAGATACCAAAGACATCGTCAAGGGCGATAACCTCTCCGGCCGGAACTGCAGATGTCATGGAGACAATGACCAATGTCTCCTTCGAGATGGATCAGATCAAGGATATCGTCAGCAGGACCGGAGCCTGTTTGATCTGGGGAGGGGGGCTCAACATAGCACCTGCCGATTCAAGATTGATAAAGATCCGGAAACCGATAGGGTCCAATCCGGAGGGGCTCCTGATATCTTCCATTCTATCGAAGAAGAAGGCAATGGGGTCCAGATACGTTCTGATAGACATTCCAGTTGGAATGGAGACAAGATATCATTCACTGGGAGAGGTCAGGCACATGGCCCAGAAGATGAAGAAGGTCGCGGCAAGGATCGGAATACGTGCCCAGGTTGAGATAACCTTCGGAGATGAACCGATAGGGGACGGTATAGGCCCGGGACTCGAGGCAAGGGATGTCCTGAAGGTACTTACGAACCGGCATGATGCACCGAAGGACCTGAAAGAAAAGGCACTCTTTATAGCCGGAAAGCTTCTGGACCTTGTAGGACCTGATCTTTTCGGATCGGATCATCGACCAGGTGATGGCCTTGAAATGGCCACCGAGTCCCTTGGATCGAAGAAAGCCCTGTCGAAGTTCAGGGAGATACTTGCCGCCCAGGGAGGAGATCCGGATATTTCTCCCGATGCTCTCGAGATATCCCCCCATGTGATCGAAGTGAGGGCTTCAAAGGATGGACAGCTCGTTGATTATGACAACCCGATCATAGCAAAGGTTGCAAGGTTGGCAGGGGCCCCGAGGAACATAGGGTCCGGGATAGATTTGTACAAGAGATCCGGGGACATGGTGTCAAAGGGTGAGCTTCTGTTCAACGTTCATATGGGGAGCGAGGAGAAGAGGT
>JAYEPK010000107.1:0-1161 GCA_034723935.1 Thermoplasmatota archaeon | reverse complement strand
GCAAGACCGCTCTTGGTCTCAGCTTCCTTTCAACAGGTATCAGCAAGGAGGTTCCAGGACTCCTCGTCAAGTTCACCTCCATACCTCTACGTCCCATTTTCGAAGATTACAGGGACCATCCGGTGATATCCGGATTACTTGAATACGATGAACCACTGGTACTCGATCTGAACGATCCTTCCATGATGGATATTCTCACTTCTCTCATGTCATCAGGTGAGATCGGAAACCTCGTCCTTGACCATCCCGACATCCTTTCCCACAAGGGCGATCCTAACTGGTTCAAAATGCTGGAGGAAACCGCATCATCAGCCAGGGAGAACGGCATCAGGATGATCATTCTGAACTATCCTGGCTCGATTGGACCTTTCGTATCAGAGGGTGTTCTGGACCTTTCCATTGATGAGGACAGGAGAAGGTCCATTGAAGTGGTCAAGTGGGATTGGGACAGAAGCTTCAAAGGTAGTTCGATCCGGGAAACGGAGGTCGGGGAGTGGGGGATATAACAAACAGGCTTCTGTCCGTAAAAGGAATGGGCTATGGACGACTTGAGGTCATTCTCAAGGAAATGAATGGAAAGGAAGGGTTGGTAGAGGTATTGAAAATCGGTGATGTCTCGAGATTGGCATCGATCGAGGGCATATCCGAGCGAATGGCAGTGGATCTGGTCCTGTCTTACAGGGGAGATGTATTTTCCGAGATCAAAGGCAACGAGCCTGCCATGACCGTGGCCACGACCGTTCAACAGACCCTATCCTCTTACATGCACACTTCAAACTCAAGGAACAAGGTACTCCTGATGAGGCCTGGCGGTGATCTCGGGGAAAATCGGATAATGTCCCTTGAGAACCACAGGAAAAAAGAGCTCCTCGAGGGTAAGGATAGAGCAGGAATAGAGAAGCTCCTGTCATTACTGGATAAAACACCAAGATACAGGAAAAGGGCGGGATCGCTACCGTACATACTTGTCGTCGAGGATGAGGAAGCGTACGATGGGATCCGCGAGAAGGGGCTTGATTCCCGTTGTCTCGTCGTCTCCCCGGAAGAACTAACGAACTCTCTCGAGGGAACGATAATTCTGATCCACAACCGAAGGGAGATAGACGAGGAGATGCTTCCGATAACTGCCTCGGTGCATTATTCAAGACCGTCCTTCGAGAT
>JAYEPK010000106.1:0-5518 GCA_034723935.1 Thermoplasmatota archaeon | reverse complement strand
TCCGCCCGGTTCATCGGAAATGGTGAAATTCTTATCCTCTGAAATGTAGGTCTTGTACATCTGGAAATCGGGTTCCCGGTTCGGGGTCCATCCGACCATGCCAAGTTCCTCATCGACAACAATGAAAATCAGATCATCTATCGGCTCAGGTGGTATGTTCACGATGGACCTTGAATGCTTCAGGTCCCAATCCATGTCGACATCCTCCCTGTAGGTCCACATCGCATGGGCATCGCCGCCGGAATCGACAGCGACGACCGGTTTTTCCCTGTAGATGGTCGGATAGTGGTCGTTCGCCCTTGCGGGTTTCGACCACGTACTTCCCATATCGGAGGATACGGTAACAAATATATTGGGTTTTTTCAGGGTATAGTCCATCCATGTGACGGCCAGGGTCCCATCTTCACCTATATCTATGTCCGGGGCAGAATGCCATCCTTTCGGATCGGAGGTGTTCACGATGATATCATTCTTACCACCAACTGACCATGTTGCACCGTGATCATTTGAACGGGTGTACTTGACCGAGGGTTTATCCAAATAAACATCCTGATTGTTCCCACCACCCGGATCAGTTACGAAATCCCACCAAACCAAATGAACACCGTTAGTATCAGCAACAAACTTCGGCCAGTATGTATCATAATCTATCGGTTTCTCTGTGGCTACTCGTTGTGGTACGGAGAAACTTAGCGAGGGATATCCGCCAAGTGAAGATGCAGGAGCTTTTGCAAACCACGCCATCGGCCTATACTCACTCTCATCGGTCCAGCTAACAAAGACATACTGACCATCGGATGCGAGGGATGACAGTTCATGGTCATAATCCGAACTCTGGGGCATGGAGTGGTCCGGTACTTGTTGAATACCTGACCAGGTCAAACCAAAATCCGTGGAATAAGCCATATCTATTCTATCCTGTCCCTCCAAACCGGTCCAAGAAACAAAAAGGTTTCCGTAGGGATCAAAGGCAATGGTAGGGTCCTTGATCTTGTCATTCGGATAATTGACACTGGTAATGGGAGTTACAAGATGGTTCACAGACCAGGTGGCCCCATGGTCTATGGATATCTTCACAGCGATCACCCAGTCCACCAGATTTGGCAGTTCCCTGTATGTTGAATCCATGAAAGCCACGGCAATGGTCACATCGGTACCATCAACATGGATATCCACTGCCGGGGAGATCTGCTTATCAAGGTTGATGGGGTCAATCGGCATGAAATCGGTCGGTGTCTGCCATGTTTCTCCCGCGTTCAGGGACCTGTGGAAGAACACATGCGGGTCACTACCCACTGAATAGTCCTCATAGACAACATATACCTCGGCGTCGTCCCCGCTCCCATAAGAAGCTATATCATATTTTCTCTGGTCCCTACCGTCCTTCACCACATCATTGTCGGTGGTAAAGCTCAGTCCTTCCCCTGCCGGGACAAAGAATGCAAATATACCTATCATCATCAAAGCTGCCATTATGACAATGGTTCTGGATGTGCAATCACTCCGTTTCATACTACCACCCTGCGGGTCGCTTTCGGGTTCCAACACCAGATACCAACCGTATATTGTCCATACGGTTCGCACGATACCGGACCCTGTGATTCCGGTGAACGTTTGAAGATTTATAAACGTTCTTGGTAAATATCTCTGACACCTCCAAATTATATCATAACCTTGCCTACATTGTACTGTGTGGGCCTGAAAAAGCATTATATAGGGAAACTTGATTGTCCCACACTTCCCTGGAGGTATCAACATGGTAGATTTCGAGACCATCGAGTTCAAAAACATTCCCTTTGGAAAGAACAACTTCGTAGAAGTTGCAAGAAAAAAAGCCGTTCTCGGCAACGGCGGTCAGACCGAGTTCATCTCCATATCGAGAGGATATTTCCAATCAGATGACTCCAAAAGGTACAAGAACTCCGTTACCATCCCGATGGATGAAGATGTGAGGAAGCAGATAGCAAAGAACATTGTGGAGATCTGACCACACTTGTATTATACTTCTTAGGATAAGGGTGAGAACATGGTTGAGTTCAAGGCAGTGATCGCCGATGTGAAGAATGGAAAGACCTATCAGACCGTTGTCAGCGGTCAGCATGCGAACAGACTGATGGGTATGAAGATCAGCGACGAGTTCGATGGACTCTTCGTTTCCCTCCCCGGTTACAAGATAATGATAACCGGAGGAGCAGACAAAGATGGATTCCCGATGAGAAGCGACCTTCCCGGACAACAGAGAAAGAAAATAGTTCTATCGGGTGGAACAGGTTTCAAACCTGTCAACCCGGGTCAGAGAAAGAGAAAATATGTAAGGGGGAATACCATTTCCGCCGATATCGTCCAGATAAACCTCAAAGTGACCTCCTACGGTCCAAGGTCCATCGAGGAACAACTAAAACAGGGAGAAACTGAATGAAGGTAAAGACCCAGCCCGGAGTGAACATAGGCCTTGTAGGACACGTAGACCACGGCAAGACCACTCTTACAGAGGCACTCTCGGGAGTATGGGCGGACACCCATTCCGAGGAGATCAAGAGGGGTATAACCATCAAGCTCGGTTATGCCGACACTGAGTTCTACAAGTGTCCGAAGTGTGATCATCCCAAATGCTATTCCACAAAACCAAAATGTCCCAACTGTGGAGAGAAAACCGAGTATTTGAGAAGCGTATCCTTCGTCGACTCACCCGGACACGAAACACTGATGGCAACCATGTTGTCAGGTTCAGCCATTATGGACGGCGCACTTCTTATGATCGCAGCCAATGAAAAATGCCCTCAGCCTCAAACAAGAGAGCACCTGATGGCGCTTGACTTCATCGGCGTCAAGAACGTGGTGGTCGTTCAGACCAAGATCGATCTTGTAACACGGGAGAAGGCAAAGGAGAACTTTGCCGAGATCAAGAAATTCGTAAAGGATACCGTGGCGGAGAACGCACCTGTAATCCCCGTATCTGCTCACCACGGATCCAATCTGGACCTTCTGATAAGTGTTTTATTATCACACATTCCCACCAAGGAACATGATTCCGAAAGTACGGTCAGAATGTACATAGCCAGGTCGTTCGATGTGAACAAACCGGGAACCAACTTCAACAAGCTCTCCGGAGGGGTCCTCGGAGGAAGCCTCCTGCAGGGTGAGCTGAAGATCGGTGATGATATCGAGATAAGACCCGGAATAAAAGTAGAGGAAAAGGGGACCTCGAGCTTCGAGTTCAAACCGCTGATCTCGTCAATAACCACCATGATAGCAGGTGGAAGAACGAGAAAGGTCCTACACCCCGGAGGACTTGTAGGGATAGGTACATGTCTCGACCCAAACCTTACCAAATCCGATTCATTGATTGGTTCCGTTGTAGGGACACCAGGGACTCTACCCGAAGTGATAAATGAGCTCAAGCTCGAAACCTTTCTGATGGAATACCTGGTTGGTCTGAATACCGAGGTGAAGGTGGACAAGATCAGGACCAAGGAGGTACTGATGCTGAACGTAGGCACCGCCACAACGGTCGGTATCGTCACCTCTCCCCACGACAACAAGGTAGAAATGGATCTCAAGATGCCCATCTGCGCGGACAAGGGGCAGAGGGTTGCCATATCCCGGCGTGTTGGTAACAAGTTCAGGCTGATCGGATACGGCATAATCATCTAGGGGGCTCTCTGTTGGATCGAGAAGAGGGAAATTCATCTCTTTCGAGACCGCAGGAGGTCAGAAAACAGCATGTGATCCTCGATGCAAATGCTCTTCTGTCCCCATTTCAGAACGGGTTCAATCTTGACCTTGAACTGGAAAGATCAATCCCAGGCGTGATACCGGTCGTTCCATCATCGGTGATAAGAGAGCTCAGGGTACCATCCAAGGCGGGGAAATGGCAGATCAAGGCAGCATTGAAACTCGCCGAAAAATATCTCATTCTGGATATCAAGGGAAAGGGTGATGCACCGATATTCAACCTGTCCGTGAACAATGGTTGGATGGTGATGACACAGGACAGGCGTCTGCGCAACAAGCTCCTGTCCAGGGGAATTCATGTTCTGATACTCAGAGGTAAAGGACATCTCGAGGTCATAAGCCCGTAGATCACGGTTCACCCGTATCTTCCGAACCGTTCACCCACGGCCTGTACGATCCGCTTCCCGGACTGCTCGAATGCGGCGAAAAGGCAGGATCACCATATATTGCGAACATGGCAACCTCCTTCCAATGAGCTCCAAGGAGGCCACCCTGCCAATCAGGATCATCAAGGTCCTGTATGAATGGACTAACAGGCCTGTTCCTGTTCGGATTATGGATGTAGCGGTTCTCGGCCCATCGCAGGGCCTGTCCTGCTGTTCCGTACGTTTCCTCATTGTTCAGCATGCCATCCCAGAAGAATGCGAACCATGCATCGTTGAGGTCCCACTCGTAATTATCATCGCTCCATGAGGGGTTGATCAGGCCAGGAAGCCATTCCTCGGTTGCCGAGGAAGCATCCTGGGCTATGTTAGAGAAACTGACCTCGGTTGCTCCACCCGCTATCACTGCTCCACCGTACAGATAGTTCAGGGCGAAGGTCCTCTCTATCTCAATGGGTTCGGCCGGTTTCCACCAGCCGGCACCGTGTATCTTCGCATTCATACAGGCGACCCAGAAACCAACCTGTGGAGGGAGCTTGAGCTGTGCGACCTCTTCACCTCTCAGGACCGCCCTCTCATCTCCTACCGCATATGGGGTCATGTAAAGTGATCCGTATTCCGATCCGTGCCCCCTGTATGCTATGAAACCCGATGCTTCCATCGCGTTGTTCATATCCTCCTGACCTTTGGGATCCACACCATCGCCGATGAGGATATCACGGCCGAAGTTCGAGGGGCCAATGTAATCATAGGTCATACCTTCATCCACGGCATCCCTGCACCAGAACCTGGCCGGGGTCACCTGACCTCTCTCGTAGGTGATCTCGTATCCGGAGAAGGACGTTCCGTGGCTCATCCAGTTGACCTGCTGGGTTCCGGTCGAGTAATCGATCTCAACGACCTCCTCATGCTGATCATAGAGATATGTCCTAACAATCTGATTGCTCATACCCTGGACATTGAGATTGACCAATCTACCAACGGCCGAGTCCATGTAATAATCATCATCACCAAGGAAACCGTAGGCAACATCCGAGCTTACCAGAAGGTCGCCTTCGACGTTTGCCTCATCAGCATTCGTCTGATCTGGAAACTGGAACTGAGGGACCGCGGATGCTGACCCTACAAGTGTAACATATTCGGGAATGCCGTACAGGTCAACTGCGGACTTGAGCCCCTGATAATAACCTATGGCCCTCTGGTTCAAAACAGGGTCCATCTCTCCGATATCATCCTGCGAGGGTTCATACTGTGTAAGCACATAAGCATCACGATAGGCTGCAACCTCGCCAGCCACGGCCGATAACCCGGGTATATGGAACTGGTCATCGAACTGATCATAACCGGGTGAGCTGTGCAGTTTCCCGGTCGTCACATCCATCGGATTGACGACCATCACA
>JAYEPK010000105.1:0-5524 GCA_034723935.1 Thermoplasmatota archaeon | reverse complement strand
GCGGGACCAGGGTACCCTATGGGTCCACGAGTTGTAGATGGAATGCAATGGAAACCATAAACTCTGTTATTGCCACCGGCATAGACAAATCATACAGAAGAGCTGGATAGCGATCTTTTTAGAATTTGGATCGATCATTCAAACAATTCTGGGATTCAATATGATCCCGATCAGGATGTTGGCAATAGGACGAGGGAATCCATATTCTCCTTTCCGCATGATGCGACGGTTTGATTATCACTGTACCATGCGCAACACGAAAAGAGACTGGAAGGTTCTTTTCTATATCATTTAAAGATGCTGTATCAATATCCTAACCGATCCTAATCCTCGTCTTCTTCATCCTCATCTTCTTCATCCTCGTCTTCTTCCTTCTTTTCCATTGTCTTATCAACGAGGACCTTCATCTTCTGATTAATGCCTTTGAGCTCGTTCTCCATGGAAGCGTTTATCTCGTGGATCGAGAAGAAGAGGATGCCCTGCTCGCACATGACCCTCCAGGCAAGGTTGGTGAGCAGAAAGGTCACTATACCCGCGATTATGATAACAAGTATCCCCAGCGCAATGTAACCTCCTTCTATTTCCATCTCCCCCGCACCCATCACTGTGAAGATGATACCGCCTATGAAACCTGCGAAGAGAATGAGATTGATGATTATCAACCCGATAACATGAATGACCCGGATTATGCCGGGAGTTATCAACCATCGAAAGGAAAAATAGGCTCTTGGACCCCTCTTGTTTACCATTATAAACCCCAGACTCTAATAGCTTAAACTCGATTTATGTGTTCCTATTGCAGATATTCCCTATATCACATCCGCGGGGATGAAGAAAATTACCACGAAAAGAACTGTTATCGTGACAGTTATGAACAAAGAGAGAGATAGAACCATGCGGTTCCTGCAGTTCCATCGGATTACAGGTAAATGCTTGAAAGGTCAGGGAACAGCTCGAAAACAGACCTTGGGATCACATCAATGAACTGGTAAGTATAGATCGTGAAGGCAACGTAATTCTCCTCCAGTAAAGCGTCCTTCTTCCAAGTTCATCCCCAGCCCATGCAGAAAAATAGATGATGATAAGGAAGACCAAAATACCTCCGAGCGGTACTCCGTCGAGGTCCCCATCCTTGACCCAATCATGATCGTAGTATCTCATAATAACATGGAAGATCACCATCATCCAGATGGCGAAACCACGCATCATGTCGATACTGGCGAACCTTCTCATCCGGATCGTCCCCCGGGTTGAATGTCAATAATACATCCTCCCCCTTGATCGGAAAATATATTGACTTTTCAAATATATAAATTATAATCAAGAAGATCGTCAGGTACATCCGGTCCAATTCTCTTTTAAAATGCTCCTGTAGAGGCAAATGGGAGATCCTGCTCCCATACCCTATTTTATATTTGTTCGTGATTGAGAGCTAATGGCAACTGGGGAAGGGTTGAAGGACCCGCATCTTCTGACAAATACCTCTGTCCTTGAGGAACTGGACACAAAAAGAGAGGGACTCTCCCCGCAGGAAGTAGTATCGAAAAGGGGAAGGTTCGGCCCCAACGAGCTCGAAGAAGGCAGAAAGACACCGAAATGGCTGAAGTTCCTGAAGCAGTTCACGGATGTACTTGTCATCGTTCTACTTGTAGCAGCAGTGGTCACTGGCATCATAGATCCCACCGGGATAGACTGGATGGTCATCACGGCGATCGTCATCATCAATGCGACCATTGGATACATCCAGGAAGAAAAGGCCGAAGATGCGATAGCGAAGCTCAAGAATATGAGCTCGCCGAAGGCCGTGGTAATAAGAGAGGGTAAGAAGAAAGAGGTTGATGCTCAAGATCTGGTCCCGGGCGACATCATCCATATCGAGAGCGGTATGAGGATCCCTGCTGACTCCAGGTTGATAGAGGCCCATTCGATGAAGGTCAACGAGGCAGCCCTGACCGGAGAGAGCATGGCAGTGGAGAAGTCATCAAAAAAGCTCACGGGGGAGATTCCTCTTGCGGAAAGGACCAACATGGTCTACATGACAACTGCGGTCGAGACGGGAAGGGGGATCGCGGTAATAACAGGAACCGGAATGGCAACGGAGATAGGAAAGATCGCTGGAATGATCCAGGAGGTCCAGGGCATCGATACACCGCTCCAGAGAAGACTGAGAAAACTTGGCAGTACCCTGGGCATTCTGGTCCTTGGTATCTGTATTTTGATGCTTGGTCTCGAGATATGGAGGGAGTTCGATCATCTCTCGCTGGAGATCGCCGTGGAGCTCTTCGAGACCGCGGTCTCACTTGCAGTTGCAGCGATCCCCGAGGGGCTCCCGGCCGTTGTTACGATTGCGCTCGCCATCGGACTGAAGACCATGGCCAGCAAGAACGTCATCATCAGAAAGCTCCCTGTGGTAGAAACATTGGGCAGTGCCACGGTGATATGCACGGACAAGACCGGCACATTGACCACCGGGACCATGACCGCGGATGTGCTCCACATAGGACATCGGAAGATCGACATCAGCGGTACAGGTTACGATCCCGGCGGTGAGTTCACGATCAGGGGGAAGAAGGAAGACCTCGGAGAAGGGTTCGAGAATGTGATGATGGCATCCATACTTTGCTCTGATGCCAGCCTTGAGATGGAGGATGGAAGGAGGAAGGTCATAGGGGATACAACCGAAGGTGCGATCATTGTAATGGCGGAGAAGGCGGGTTACGACCCGAAGAAGCAGAGAATGAAAGATCCAAGAGAAGATGAGATCCCGTTCGACGCTGAAAGGAAGATGATGTCCACCGTTCATAACATAGAAGGAGAGCTAGTAGGCTATACGAAAGGTGCACCGGAATCCGTTCTGGGGATCTGCGACAGGGAGCTGAACCGGGAAGGAGAGATCCCTCTATCGAGCATCAGGAAAAAAGAGATCATTGCTCTGACCGAAAAGATGGCAATGAAAGGATACAGGACGCTGGGTTTCTCCTGGTCGCCGGAAGGCAGGATGGAGGACCGCATGGTCTTTCTGGGTATTGTCGGGATCAAGGACAAGATGAGACCCGAAGCCAAAAAAGCCGTCTCCACGGCAAAGAGAGCAGGCATAAGACCGATAATGATCACCGGAGATCACAAGTTGACCGCAGCTGCCATCGGCAAGGAGATCGGGTTGATAAGGAGGAACTCCGAGGCCAAGAGCTGCAGGGACCTCGACGATATGGATGAAGAAGAGTTCAAGCTCACACTGAGTAATGTATCGGTATATGCAAGGGCTTCTCCGGAGCACAAGGTGAGGATCGTAAAGGGACTCAAAGAGATGGGAGAGATCGTCGCCATGACCGGAGATGGAGTGAACGATGCTCCGGCCCTCAAGATAGCGGAGATCGGGGTTGCCATGGGCATCACGGGGACCGATGTCTCGAAGGAAGCATCCGATATGATCATCACCGACGACAACTTCTCCTCGATAGTATCCGCGGTGGAGGAGGGGAGGTCGATATACGACAATATCCGGAAGGTCATCCAGTTCCTGCTCTCCAGCAACATGGGAGAGGTCATGGTAATGCTCATCGCCATAATAGTGGGATGGCCCCTTCCTTTGATAGCTCTTCAGATACTGTGGATGAACCTGGTCACGGATTCGTTCCCTGCACTTGCCCTTGTTACGGAGCCGAAGGAACCGGGGATCATGAAGAGAAGGCCGAGGGACCCGAAAGAAAGTGCGATAACCAAGGACATGATCGTTTCAATATTTGTTTCAGCGGGGATCATAACGATCGGGACACTTGCAGTGTTCTGGTACGATCACTTCTTCATGGACAGATCTATAGAGCATGCAAGGACCATGGCGCTTACGACCATGGTGTTCTTTCAGATGTGGACCGCGATCGCATGTCGGTCCACTACACACACCATGGCAGAGATCGGGTGGTTCTCCAACAGGAAGCTCCTTTTTGCGATCGGGGGAGCGGTGGCTCTGATGATACCTGTCATATACATCCCGTTCGTTCAGAATGTGTTCGGAACATGTGGTATCGGTGTGATAGAGTGGGTCGAGATACTGGTGATATCGGTTTTCGGTCTGATCGCTGTGGAGACCTGGGAGCAGGTCAATAGAAAATACTTCCATTTTGGAGTTGGAAGCTAAAGATAATTCCGTTTTGACCTGCTACCAAAATATGTAACGTTCAAGCAACGGCCAGATAAAAACCGATTCAAAATATTGGATGAACAGTTTTTATCCAGGTCTGGGAAAAGACCAATCGTAAGTTCTTCCATTTAGGTGCTGGTACATGATTGGAATAATTCTTTTCCCATTATCAGCAACTCTCGGTAATGGCATTTTCAATTCAAATACCGTTCGTTCTCAGCAATATATCTTTTAAAGAACCACTGCAGGAAAACATGATCATCTTCACTCGTCTGGGACCGTTCCAGGGCTCTGTAGTATCCCATTCTCTTCTCATACGGTATATCAAGCATGGGATAGTTCGATCCATGCAGGACCATGTTCATCATTAACCTACCGATCCTTCCATTACCGTCTGCAAATGGATGTATGGTAACCAGTTTCAAATGAACGAGGCCTGCAAGCTCTACCGGATGGATATCCGTCTTTTCTGTTTTGTACCAGTTGAAGGACTCGGTCAATAATGGATATATCTCAACTGGCATGGGCGGCATGAACCTGCTGCCAGATATGGCAACCTGATGACCCCTCAGCTTCCCTGCGATATCCTTTTTGGTTTGCTTGAGGAGCTCACGATGGAAATAGAGCAATGTTTGCATCGATAGGTCCTTTTTGGATTCCAGCATTTCAAGGAACGTATCCCTGTGGGCTTCGGCTTCTCTGATATCAGTCATCGGTCTGGAACCGGGAGAGATCCCATTTCCCAGTAACTCGCCTGTTTCTCTTAGCGTCAGGGTCGATCCTTCTATTCTGTTGGTATTGTACGTGAACCTTATAGTGAAATCGCTTACTGCTTTTTCAAGTGCCGAAGGAGGGAGGGAGGCCACACGGCCCTTGTAGTTCTCTCCTATCAGGTCGATATCTTCGAACCACCGCTCTCTGTAGATGTCGTGGATGAGACCATTTTTAATGACATCGATATCATCTGGAATGGAATTCCCAAGATATCTTTCACGCTTCTCTACTCTCCCTCCTTTTCTGAAACTATGTTCCAGATAATAGTAAGTTATACCATTCCTCTTACGCTCACGAAGAGTGACCATGCAAACCCATTGCCACTACAAGTTATAAATTTTATGCATAATTTGACAAATGTAGGGGCAAACCGATCGTTCGGATACTGAAACTCCTATTTCGCACCCCTAAAAGTAACCGTTTGGTAATTTTTCCATATGTCCGTTTTCAGTAGATATTCCAGATATCTACTTGAGAGCAAGTGACTTCAAATCTTTGCTTTTCAATACAACCTCCCGAACATGGACCTCTGCGTCAAACCCATCAAGAAGTTCCAATATCTCCTTCTTATCTTTCTTCCTAACAATGATCACCCCTCTGATCAATCTA
>JAYEPK010000104.1:0-5526 GCA_034723935.1 Thermoplasmatota archaeon | reverse complement strand
GCGATGCCGGTCTCTTCGGAAAGGTCAACATCGACATCCCAGATACGATCCTTCCGGGACCTGTTCTCCACTGAAATGATACCTCTTGCATTGTGATCCTTCACCCCCCCCTCAACATCAAGATGGACCTCTTCATCCTCCTGGAAATGAATTACAGCACTGGAATCATCGGAGAACCTGATATTGGATTCCTTTATCTCCTCCTTGATGTGCTTTTCCGTGGTGATCCAGTCCTCATACCTATCATACATAAGGGCCCCGGTCCTTGGATCCATCTTCGCACCGACCTTGCCAAAACCCGAATCGGCGGGGAGAGTGTTCATACCCAGGTCCAATTTGTAACGATACGGTGTTCTTCCAACGAGCTTCCTTTCAACATCAACTACGGTCTCTTCCTCCATCAAGGTCCCTCCATTTTTTCTGTGAGCCGAGAACATACTATCAATGGGATACCTGAATGGAACGACGAACCCTTTATTTATTGTTTCGTTCCCCCACCCCGGGTTATTCTCATCTCAATGATTTTATAATTGGTCCCACTAGGGAACGTCATGCTTAAGAAGAGCCTCTCATCACTTGCGGTCAGAAGGTTCATCCGCGAGGTAAAACCCCTTGAAGGTGCATACTTCCAGAAAGCCTACCAGATCGACTACGACACCCTTGTCCTCAGGTTCGCGATACGGAGAGAACAGCTGAAAGAAAAACAGATCGAGAACAGCCTTGTCGAGGAGCTTCTTGAAGAGAAGGGAGATGTTGTCGAAAAGGAAGGTATCTCACTGGGTGAAGGTGGTGGCAATTATGTCAGGTTCGACCTCTACTTCAAGATGGGGGGGTTCCTTTTCATCACCTCCAAGGTCGAGAGGGAGATGCCAATGCAGCCATCCTCTTTCGTGATGAAGCTCAGGAAATCACTGAGCAACCGTATCCTGAAGAGCATAGACCAGATCAAGATGGACCGGCTGGTGGTCCTCACGTTCAATCCTCATCAGGATGATGAAGGTGACTGGAAGCTCTACCTGGAACTTTTCGGGGATGGTAATGTCATCCTTGTAAAAGGGAACAGGATCGAAGCCCCCTTTACATCAAGGTCCTGGGCAACAAGGACGATAAAGAGGGGAGAGGAATTCAGCCCTCCACCCTCCGGGATCGACCCGTTCGATCTGACAAGGGACGGTCTTGGCCAGATGATATCCGAAACCGGAGAGGACCTGGTCCGCTTTCTGATCAAGAGATGCAGTCTTCCACCACCCTATGCAGAAGAAGTATGCGCCAGGGGTGGGTTCGACAAGAAGATGGACCCGGGTCAGCTGGATGAAGAAGGGAGAAGAGAACTCTTCACAAGGGTGTGGGAAGTGCTCAATGAGGTCAAGTTCGGAGAAAAGATATTCATCCATTTCCTCGATGACCAGCCAACGCTCATCGAACCCGTTATCCTTTCCAGGATCTTCAATGCATCGAGCATTGATGATGCGAGAAGGGATCTCTCGAAGGATAGAACCGGGGGAAAAGGAAATTATTTTTCGGAGATGGGATCTCTGAACCAGGCCCTCGAGATGTATATGTTCGAGGAGGGGAACGTTGAGGAGATAAAGACCGTTTCAAGGAAGGAAAAGAGAGTTGAAAAGCTGAAGCACCTTCTCAAAACCCAGGAGATCGCCCTGAAAAAAAGAAGAGAGGAGACGGATAGCTTCAAGGAGATCGCCGATGCGTTATATTCCGATTACATGAGGATCGATAATCTTCTAAGGAACTTTTCAAGAAAGAGATACGAGATAGAACCGGAAAACTTTCCGGAGATCGTCGAACTGCAGAATGGACCCGGCGGTTCGGTATCGATAAGGGTAAAGGTCAAGTCCGAAAGCGGGGAAAGAACGGTTTCCCTGGACCCAATGATCGATATCAATCAGAATGCCGACCTCCTCTACAGCAGGTCAAAGACCGCAAGGAGAAAGGTCGAGGGAATAGAGAAGGCGATCCTTGAAACAAAGAAGAAGGTAAATGCCGCAAGCAAGGAAAAGGAGAAGGCAGAGGATGATGCATCAAGACCCAGGTCGCTCCGGAGGTTCTGGTTCGAGGCATACAGATGGTGCTTCACCTCGGAGAGCGTTCTGCTGATCGGCGGAAGGGATGCAAAGACCAATGAAAGGGTCGTGAAAAAATATCTGAGGGACAGCGACCTGTATGCCCATGCCGACCTTTCGGGTGCCGCGAGCGTCATCGTGAGGGTTGACAAAGACCAGGAAGCGAACGAGACCACCAAGGTCCAGGCCTGTCACTTCTCGATACTTCATTCAAAGGCATGGAACGCGAATATCGGATCCGCAGGCGCATACTGGGTCCTTCCGGACCAGGTCAGCAGGACCGCGCAGGCGGGGGAGTTCGTGGCAAAGGGTTCCTTCATCATCAGAGGAAAGAAGAACTTGGTGGAAAAGCTCCCGCTTCGTGGAGCTGTGGGAACCATCTATGTTGAAGGGGTCCCGAAGGTCATGTTCGGCCCGGAGGATGCGGTGAAAGAGATCTGTGCCGGCACATATTTCAGGGTCATCCCCGGAAGGACGAAGAAATCGGACATAACCAAGATAATTGCAAAAGAGCTCGGAGGAGAGCTTGACCAGGTGATGTCCGTCCTTCCGGCAGGAAACATGGACATCTCCCGGGTCGAAAGGGAATGACAATTCTTGGTGGGGAACAATTTATCAATGGTTCCATCCTTGGGCTTTCATGGGAGATTCTAAGCCTGTGAAGGTGGGGGCTCTCGTGGTCGGAAACGAGATCCTTCTCGGCAGGACCAGGGACACGAACACGATCTTCCTTGCCGAGCAGCTTCTAAGAAGAGGATTGAAGCTCAGAAGATGGATCATAGTCCCTGACATGGAAGGAGAGATCTCAAAGGAAATGGGCAGGTTCATCATGGATGATTTTGATATCATCGTTATCAGCGGAGGCATGGGACCGACACATGACGATATAACTGTCGAAGCAGTGGGCAGGGCATTGGGAATATCGATAGATCCCAACAAGGAATGCTACGATAGGATGTACAAGAAGTGGCAGTGGCGGAATCCCGGAAAAGAGCTCCCAGGGAGCGTAAAGACAGCACTTAGGAAAATGGCAAGGGTTCCGAAAGATTTCGATCTGATCAACAACGAGGAGGGAATGGTCGAGGGACTGGTGGGGACGGCGAACAACGGAAACAACGTTATCTTCATTCTCCCAGGAGTTCCGAGAGAATACAGGGGTATCGTTGGTACATCCAGGTTCCAGGACCATCTCCCATCAGGGTATGGTGGGGGCATCGATATCATCGAGATCCCCTTCAAGGGGAGGGAAAGCCGGATCGCACCCCCCCTGGTCAAGATACAGGGCAGGTATCCTGATATCGACATTGGTTCATATCCTCAGGGTCCAGAACGAGTGATATTGAGATTGACCGGGGACCCCGACACCATCAGAAAGGCGGAGATCGAACTGAGAGGGGTCTGCAGGGAACTGGAACCAAAGGATGGGAAATAGTATGGACCTCAAAGCTATAATGGAACATGTCAAGAAAAAGCCCGGAGTAAAAGATGACTTTCCCTTCGATCTGAAGACCCTTTGCGTGAGGGTTGGAGGGAAGATCTTCCTGCTTGCTGATATCCATTCCGAACCCTTGAGGGTGAACCTCAAATGCGACCCCAGGACGGCGATCGACCTCAGGGAGGAGTTCGATTCCATAACACCGGGTTACCACATGAACAAGGTCCACTGGAACACCGTGATCTTTGATGGCAGCATTCCAGCAGACAGGTTGCTCGAGATGATAGATCATTCCTATGAGCAGGTCCTTTCCAAAATGAAGAAGAGTGAAAGGGAAATGATACTGTCTTCCTGAAACGGGTTCACTCCACCCACTTGAACTTTGCAGTGAAATGCCTGAGAACAGGGGACTCGTATAAAAGCTCGAAACCTTTTATGGTCTCCCTCTTCTCCCATACCTTCTTCACAGCTTTTACAACGAAGTCCATGTGTCTGAAGGTATAGACCCTCCTCGGTATCGTCAGCCTCACGAGTTCCAGTTTTGCAGGCCTGTTCTTTCCCGTATCCGGGTCCCTGCCGTTAAGAAGGGTACCGATCTCAACAGCCCTGACCCCGGATTCAAGATACAAATGTGCGCAGAAGGCCATACCGGGAAACTGGTCGGGCGGGATGTTCGGGAGGAACTTCTTCATGTCTATGTAGATAGCATGACCTCCCGGAGGCCACAGGATCGGCATTCCTGCCTCCTTCAGTTTCTCCCCGAGATACCTGACATGGCCGATGCGGTATGCAAGATACGACTCATCTATCCCTTCATACAATCCTATCGCCATGGCTTCCAGATCTCGCCCTGCGAGACCACCGTATGTTACGAAACCCTCGAAGAGTATCCCGAGGTTCTTTATGCTGTCATATACCTCTTCATGCCTTGTTGCAACAAAACCACCGATATTTACTATGGCATCCTTCTTCGAGGACATGGTCATGATATCAAAGCACTCCGACTGCATCCTGGCTATCTCCTTTATTGAGTACCTGTCCATACCATGTTCCCTTTTCTTGATGAAATAACAGTTCTCGGCATATCTGGCACCGTCTATGCATACCATTATTCCGTACCTGTCAGAGAGCTTCTTCACAGCCCTCATGTTCTCCAATGAAACCGGTTGGCCTCCACCCGAATTGCAGGTTGCGGTGACGACCGTGAAAGGTATCTTTTCCTTCCCGTATTCCTTGTAAACCTCTTCCAGCTTTTTCAGGTCCAGGTTTCCCTTGAACGGAAGATCGATATAAGGATCCGAAGCCTCGTCGATGGTGCAGTCCACGGCACGTCCTTTCTTGTGCTCTATATGTGCCTTGGTGGTATCGAAATGGGTGTTTCCCGGGATCACATCACCTTCTTTGATAAGGGATGTGTGAAGAACGTTCTCCGCACCTCTTCCCTGATGACAGGGGAGCACGAAATCGAAACCAAGGATATCCTTGACCGCAGCCTCCAGATGATAGAAGTTCCTGGATCCGGCATAGGTCTCGTCGCCCATCATCAGGCCCGCCCACTGGCGGTCCGACATAGCCCCGGTTCCCGAATCTGTGAGCAGATCGATGAAGATACTCTCCCCCTTTACCAGGAAAACATTGAGGCCTGCCTCCTCCAGTTTCTTCTCCCTTTCCTCTCTGCCGGGAATTCGAATAGGCTCGACCATCTTGATCTTGAACGGCTCGACATCGGCGAACATCTCTTCATCGGTCATAACATGGTGAATTGATTATTGGTTTATAAACCGTTTCACGGAAGATCGCTCGAAGAATATGGCTTGAATTTCAGCGGCCAATCTCGAGAGGAGGATCCGTGAACTGTTCAATAGCTCCCGATGATACAGGGTCTTTCATTTCAAGGAAGGAACGAGATCGGGAAAAAGTGTCCACTTCCAGAAGGGGACCATTTCTATCTCCATCCCCTTCTCCTCGATCCTGCCTTCCAGGTTCCAGGTGATCAATAACAGATGACTG
>JAYEPK010000103.1:0-1170 GCA_034723935.1 Thermoplasmatota archaeon | reverse complement strand
TGAAGCTCCTGCCTCCGGTGGAGACGCAGGTTTCAGCAAGGGCACCCGGTACCCATGTGTTATGAGGCCTGATGACCCGGAGTTTCATGGAATCGAAGTGAACCACACCAGATCCGAGAAGCTCCACGAATATCCTTACCTTCACGATGGAGGTGTCGTTCTCCATCCTCCCCTGGACGAACGTCCAGTCCCTTGTCCCGCTGTAGGTCCTGAGATCAAGCGTTGATACCACATTATCTCCCGAATCCATGGCCTCTAGCCATATCCTGGCTCCCTGCGAGCTGACGCCATCCAGCTTCATCCTGCCCTCCAGGATGTACCGATGATCGATGAACGGCAGGTCCCTCTCCTGGTATGCCAGAAGCGATCCCGATCCATTTCTCATTAGCTTCAGGGACCAGTCGCCTGTATCCGAAACGCTACCGTTCCTGATTACATTCCCTCCCGTTCCATCATAGGTCCAGGAGGAAGCCTGTTCTCCGGTCCCGGATTCGAAACCTGAATTGTATACATGGTTGTAGCTCCAATTGCCGTCGTTGGAGCCCCAGGAGTTGTAGGACATCAGGTCCGAAAAACCGGTCCTGAAGGTCCTGTTCTCGTCCAGAAGTGATGGATATCCATTCTGTTCGAACCAGGTATCCGCTCCCCTCATCCAGTCGTTGCCGATCTTGTATCCAGATGACCCATCCTTCCCCGGGTCCAGATCCATCAATGCATTTCCCCTGGACCCGTAGGAGGACCCGGCCAGGTCCACAAGCCTTTTTGCCTCCTCAACGGTGTACCCCGTCAGCCGTGTCACAAGCCTCATTCCCACCCTGGAGTGGGAGAACGATCCGGCATCCTGATAATATGGATTCAGGAGCCATCCGTTGCCGTGAATGGATGTCTCGTAATCACCGCCAACAAGCGCCAGTTCGGAGTCGAAGGATGCCCTTGCATTTGAAGACCCGGAGACCTTCAGCGGGACACCTTTCGTGGTCACCATGTAATTTATCCTGCTTTCGATCCCCCGCTCCGAAAGGTTCTGTTCTATCTGCAAAGCGATCTCATCGAACTGAGCTGGGGTGATGGTCTCCGACGTTGATGCTGAAATATTGATTATGTTCTCGGCGGGGAGTCCCCTCATCCGGGCAAAATATGTCCCGATCTCCTTCGAGATCTCGGAATCAT
>JAYEPK010000102.1:0-5539 GCA_034723935.1 Thermoplasmatota archaeon | reverse complement strand
CGTTGTTGATCATCCACTGCCCCACCGCAGCGGTCATGGTCGATTTTCCGCATCCAGCTGTTCCAATGAAATAGAGACCTACCTTTCCCTGCATATCCTAACCTCCGGAGGCTACATTGATAATGACAATGGAAGTCAGATCTTTGATAGATGTATCCACAGGGATAGGTCCATTGTCCGACAGTACGATCACCCCATCAACAGGTGAACCAATATCTTTCAGTACCTCTATCAATGTCCATCCATCTCTCTTCTTGACCGAAAGGGACCTACCCTCTTTTTTCAGGTCCACCATCAAGGATCCTTCCTTGTCACCCATGTAGACGCACTATGCCAGTGATAATGAACCAGTATTAAATCAATTCCCCGAAGCATATGCTCAATAACCCTTTTTCACGAACCATGGTATCAATGGGGATTCCCTTTTCTCCCTTCTGGCAAAGAGTGTCATGAGCAGCATTGTTATGAGAGCACCAACGGAGGTACCCATCGGAAAACCTGTCAGAAGCCTTGTCGGGTTCGTGCTTTCGTAGGATAGACCGAAAGGAAGCCCGGCCATACTGGATATAAGCTGAACGGTTCCGTCTACTCCTGTCGGAACCACAAAAAGGAGCAGTATTGCCACAACAGTATAACCAGGATGGAACCTTACAAGCTTCCATTTCCTTACCCTCTTTGGAAGTATGCTGATGATAGTGTCGGTCGGATTGTCGGTTGCAAGGGCCCTGGCCAGTATTATCGCTCCGAAAGAGAAACCCATGAAGACACCGACATCACGAGCACATACCGGCATCTGGTTCCCATTTATTATTATCGTCCTTTCCTCTATCTGATGACAGTTGATGTCTCCAAATGTGTATATGACCGAATGGAAAGTACCCAATTCGCTCCATTTGTCTGTATAATCAAGGGCATTTGCCCTTCCGTCAAGTCCGATGACGGTTCCGGGTTCCAGTGTTGCCGGAGCTATGAACAGCGAGGCTGCAAAGAGAGCTCCCAGTATGAACAGGATAATGGCGGTCCGATGTCGGTATCTGCTTCGACGGAGCATGATGATCATCTTTTGTGTAAATAGTATACCAATGAATTGTTCATAATCCCAGTTTCTTTGAGATAACCAGTCTCTGGACCTCTGATGTCCCCTCTCCGATCGTGTAGAGCTTTACCTCCCTGAAGTACCTCTCCACATTGTATTCTTTGGTATAACCGTAACCACCATGGATCTGTACTCCCTCCACCGCTGCCCTCACTGCCATCTCCGAGGCGAAAAGCTTTGCCATTGCCGCTTCCATTCCGAATGGAATACCTTTATCCTCCATGTCAGCAGCCCTGTTAACAAGAAGTCTTGCTGCGTTTATATCGGTCGCTATATCAACCATCTTCCACTTCATTGCCTGGAAGCTGGAAATAGGTCTTCCGAACTGGACCCTCTGTTTGGAATAATCAAGGCATTCGTCAAGAACCCCTTGTGCCAGACCCACTGCCAGGGCACCGATCGCGGTCCTTCCTCTATCCAGAATGGTCATTGCACCTATGAAACCCATTCCAGGTTCTCCGAGAAGGTTTTCCTTCGGAATTCGACAGTCTTCCAGAACAAGCTGTGATGTGACGCTTCCCCTGAGTCCCATCTTGTTCTCGTCACCGCTGTATATGAGACCATCGGTCCCCTTTTCTACAATGAAAGCGCTTATTCCCTTTGCTCCCTTTGTCTTGTCCGTCTTTGCCATGATCGTTATCACATCTGCAATGCTTCCGCTTGTTATGAACTGTTTACTTCCGTTCAGGACCCATTCGTCACCATCGAGGACTGCGGTTGTCTCCAGGGAAGCCGCATCCGATCCAGCATTCGGCTCTGTCAGGGCCCATGCTGCCAATCCTTTTCCCGTTACCAGGTTCGGAAGATATTTTCTCCTCTGTTCTTCCGTACCTTTCTCATATATATGCCCCACTCCAAGTGAATTGTGTGCCTCGACCGTGAGGCCTGTTGAACCGCATACCCTTCCGAGTTCCTCCAGAGCGATCATGTAGCTAACCGTATCGATCCTTGATCCACCATATTCAGCGGGAACGGTCATACCCATCAGACCGAGCTGTCCCATCTTCCTTATGATCTCCATGGGGAGCTTGCCCTCCTCATCTATCTTTCTTGCTACAGGTATGATCTCCCTCTGTGCGAATTCGCGGACCATGTTCCTCAACATATTCTGTTCCTGTGTATGACCAAAATCCATGATAACACCTCATATCCAATTTTCAAAATGCAATGATCGGTAAATGCATCGCTCAAAGGCAACACTCGATTATAATATCTTTCCATGGATCAACAGGATGCACTGGATCAACCTATCGTCAAATACGATCAGCCCCATTCAAAACTTTATTTACAAAGATGGTCGATAAGGGAAAGGGTTCTCACATGTTAGAACAGGGAAAAGGGGATCTTCTGAGCTCCTGCACGGCGGACGAAATTCGGGATTGGAACCGGGATCACAAGGCCAGAGGTCTTGTGGACAAGATGACTACCATAAGAGACGCGGTTGAGAAATATATCACGGATGGGATCTACCTCGCCATCGGAGGCTTCGGCCATATCCGGATATCAATGCCCATGATCTATGAGATCGTCAGGCAGAGGATCAAGCATCTCAGGGTATCCGGTCACACGGCTGTTCATGACCTTGATGTCCTCATAGCGGGAAATTGCGTTGATGCGGTCGATGTCGCATATGCATTCGCCTACGAAACACGTGGATTATCAAGGAACGGAAGACGGGCTGTCGAGTCCGGAAGGGTCAAATGCGTCGAATGGACCAACGCATCCCTCTCCTGGAGGATCAAGGCAGCTGCCATGGGACTTCCATTCCTTCCGGCAAGGAACATGCTTGGTTCCGATACCTTCAAGTACAGTGCGGCAAAAGAGATGGAATGTCCGTTCACAGGTCAAAAACTGGTGGCATTGCCTGCGCTCATGCCGGATGTATCCATCATCCATGTACATTATGCTGACAGATACGGCAACTGCATGATACGCGGTACAACTGTCAAGGATGACGATCTTGCAAAAGCTTCAAAGAGGGTCATAGTTACCGCGGAGAGGATCGTTCCCGACTCCTTCTTCAGGGACGCTCCGGAGAGGACCACCATCCCATATTTTTGCGTTGATGGTGTCATCGAGGCTCCACACGGCAGCCATCCAGGGAACATGCCTTATGAATACTACTTTGACGAAGAGTATATCAGAGAATATCTCAAAGCGGGATCGGATGAAAGCTCGCTGCAGGATTACCTTGACAAATGGATATATTCGGTCAACGATTTCGACGAATATCTGGATCTGGTTGGTACAAAAAAGCTTGGCGATCTTAGAAGACTGGAGGAATTGAGATGACAGAGTTTACTCCCATAGAGCTCATGGCAACGATCGCATCCCATCAACTCGAGGATGGAAAAATAGTTGGTGTCGGCACCGGCCTCCCGATGATCGCGAGCCTTCTGGCTCAAAAGACCCACGCCAAGAACCTTATCATCTTCTTCGAAGCTGGGAGCATTGCACCTCAGGTTCCAACTCTACCCATATCTGTCGGCGATTCCAGGTGTGTTCACAGGGCTGTTGCCGCAACGGGTCTTGCTGGGATCATGGAGACGGGACAGAGGGGGATGATAGATTATGCATTCCTTGGTGGTGCCGAGGTGGATATGTACGGGAACATCAACTCCACCGTCATCGGGGACCATGATTCACCCAAGGTCAGGCTTCCCGGAAGCGGGGGGGCAAACGACTTCGGTTCACTATCCTGGAAAACGATCATCATTGCCAGACATGATAAAGCAAAATTACCTGAAAAAGTGAGTTTCATCACCACTCCCGGGTATATTGACGGACCCGGTGCCAGAGAAAAGGCAGGGCTCCCGAAAAGTACAGGTCCGTTCAGGGTAATAACTAACCTTGCACTTCTGGGGTTCGATGAGAAGACCTGTAGAATGAAACTCATAAGCGTCCATCCCGGGGTTACCATAGATCAGGTAAAGGAGAACACGGGATTCGAACTGATCATACCGGATGATGTAACAACTTCACCACTGCCTACCGAGAAAGAATTGACCCGTCTCAGGGAGATCGACCCGGATGGGATCATCATCGGCAAATAGAACAGGACCGGATCGGCGTAATGTGAAAGCCCGAGAACGACAGGTTGTACCATCAAAAGAATATTCTATCTGAAAAGCATTGGGCATACTGCGGGGAGCCATGGATCGATCATGAAGTGGTAGCCCACATCTCCGTGGTAGAATAATGATAAAGAGCAATTGAGTAAGATATGGAGGAATTCGAATGATAACGTTCAGTGAAGAACAACTAAGGATACCAAAGATGTCCCGCCCGGTATACATGGTAACTGGCGGAATGTCCAAATTTGCCAGAGCAATACCTGAAAAACGGACAGAGGAATTGTGTATAGATGCTCTTACCGAAGCAGCTGATTTCATAAATATGACACCTGCAGAGCTGAAAAAGTACATACATACAGCGTATTACGGTCATTTCGCCGATCATTTCGGTGATCAACTTCTCGGTGAGGCTGTGATACATGACCGCCTCGGACTCGAACCTCTTGGCACCATAGGAATAAAAACAGGAGGAGCGACCGGCGGATCCACACTGTGGGAAACCTTCAAGACCGTCGCCTCTGGTTATTCCGACTGTGCCCTTGCAATGGGGTGGGAAAGGATGGATGAGGTACCGACAGATGAAGGGAACCACCTTATCTCATGCGCAGCTGACAAGGATTGGGAGACGCCTCTTGGCCACATATATACCGGTTACTATGCGGTCATGGCACAAAAATACTGGCAGGTTTTCGGAAAGAAAGAGGATTCTTTCAGAAGGACAATGGCCGAAATAGCAGTAAAGAACAGAGGTTATGCAAAAATGAACCCACATGCCCACGGTTATAAGGACATCACCGTTGACGATGTTATCAATTCACCAGTGGTCGCACATCCTTTAAGGTCCCTTGACTGCTGCCTTATGAGCGTCGGTGCAGCATGTGCCGTATTGACAGATGAGAAGACAGCTTACAAAATGACCGATAACCCGATCCGTGTCGATGTTTCGGCTGGTAGCCATACGCTGAGGGTCGCCGATAGAAGGGAAATGAAAATACCCCTCCTCCCGAATGAAACCGCTGGCCAGTATGATGACCTTGCTCAAAGGTTCCCCGGAAGCGAGCGATATCCGGGTTTCACAGGGTTCCTTGCAGCAAGGATGGCAGCCTATTACGGTTACAATATGACCGGTATCAAGGACCCAACGAAGGACCTGGACCTTGTGGAGCTCCATGATGCTTTCACGATCAGCGATATCCAAACCTACGAGGACATCGGCATCCGACCCTACGGTGAGGGAAGGGACTATGTAGAATCGGGTGACTGCTACCATACAAATCCACATACCGGTGAACCGGGTAAATTGCCGGCCAACCTTTCGGGAGGCCTGATCGGCAATATGCATGCGGTCGGAGCAACAGGGATCATGCAG
>JAYEPK010000101.1:0-1173 GCA_034723935.1 Thermoplasmatota archaeon | reverse complement strand
GATCATCATCATTTTCTGAAATGATGGTCTGTAGGATCCGGTATTGTGGATATCCGAATTCAACGTTGATATATTCTTCCTCAACGGCCTCATCATCATCTGCAGGAGCACCATGATAACCCCATTCCAATGCAGTTCCGTATGGATGATCCCATGGAAGTGAATCGTGAATGTAAGAATATCCAATTCCGTCCCAAACACTCACCGAAGGGGGTAGAAATAGGTTTACACCGTTGTAATCACCCACGACCAACCTTGAAATTATCATGTCATCAAATGAATCGAGAAAGCTTTGTGCGGATTCCATAGTTTCCTGCGCTCCAGGAAAGATCTCGAAATATCTTAGGGATATGAGCAGCTCCTCGATGAATTCTCGTGCATCGACCAGCCAATATGTATCCATGTAAGGGCCGTTGAAGTATCTCGTATTCGATCTCGCCAATGTTATTGAATGACTCAGGCAATCCCAGTTCCTGGTGATATTCTCGAAGATCGAGCTGAAGTGCTGTAGTGTTTCCTCCGCCTTTTGCAGATCTATGACAGCATAGGGAAACCTATTTCCGAAGGTTTCGAAATAACCTGATATGAACGTTGCCGCTACCTGAACCGGACCAGGGATCCTTTCAGGGTACATGTCCAGCAATTGCTGGAATACGTTTCCTTCAAGGGTGACACTGGTTACAGAGGTCTCGCTTGCCACCATATATTTTGCACAATCCTGAAAGTTGATCACTGCCTCCAGGCAGGACATCAGGCACATATCAAAAACAAGCACATCAAGCATTCTCCGATCATGGGAGAACTCCCTAAGATAATAGCCAAGACGTTTCAATTTGCAATGTGAGTCGGGGTTGGAATCCATTGAACAGCCGACAAAACCACTTCCGTGATCCCACATGACAAGGCAGTAATGTTCAGCCGGGGCGTAATCAGCGGTCCATTTCATGAATTCATATACGTTCTCCGATGATCCGGAATCGTATGATCCATCCGGATGGTTATAGATCAATGTAGAATCTATCCTATTGTATTCCCGATCCGGGGTTATCTCATATCTTTCCATGGTGTTCCATGGTGTGTCCAACTGACAGATTATTCTGAACTCCCCATCAGGGGCCTGACCCTCCAGATCATCGATCAGATCCCTGGTAAGTCCCCCTAGATTATTATCCC
>JAYEPK010000100.1:0-1178 GCA_034723935.1 Thermoplasmatota archaeon | reverse complement strand
GGTCGTGTCGAACGTAGTGTTCGACGTGCTGTAGACGTTCATTCTTTCGGCTCCTTGAGACCTGCATGTTCTATGACCATCTTCTTGCTCCTGAATATCAGTTGCTCGATCCTGAGCTTGTCGAGACCGTGCAATATCTGAAGGTCATTGATGATGGTGACGGTGGTTCTATCGAGCTTGAGATCCTGGGCGATCTTCCACTTGGCCTTGTCGGTCAGGGGTTTACGCTCCCCGGTACGGACGAAGGCTATACGAAGAAGCAGGTTCCATGCGTCTGCGATCAGATAGTAGATGTACTCCTGGACCTTGTCCTTATCAGGCTCATTGGCCACCCTGAAGGCCTCATCCACGCCCCTGTCTACTGCAAGGCTCTCCTCCATACCGGTCAACTGGTATTGCTTGCTGATGGCCTTGATCATCTTCTGCCTCGCCACGTCCCTGTCGACATCCCCGAACTCGAGGATGGCCGCGATGGTGAGCCTCTTTATCTCCTCGGTCGCGATATCCTTGGTCGGAAGTCTCCTCACCCGTTTCCTCTCGGCACGCTCCCTGGTCTTTTCCTCCCTCTTCTCGAGTATCTCCTCGACCTCTTCCTCCGGCAACAGTGGACGTCCGACCTTCCCTCCTCGCATGAGGATCGCCTTCTCTATCCTGGCGATCTGCTTCCTCAACTCGCCCACTGGCATCTTCTCCAGTCGACGCCGTTTGCGTTTGGGAGGCTTTTTCATGGTCTCGAGGTTGGCATTGTATGACTCGGTATACATGACACGTCGCGGGTTGGCCCATGCCAGTTTGAGTGGGTCTACCTGTATCTTGGTCCCCACCTTCACTCCCAGGTACCAGGTATCGAATATCTCATCCGATATCCTATGACCTTTCGGGTCGCCCTTTGTGGTTAGTAGATATAGGTAAGCAAGCGCCTCCTTTTCTGGCACGACCTCGTACCAGACAGTGGACCAGTCCTGTTTCCCCCTCCTTGGTCCAACTGGGGACCCTTCCTCCTGGTATGGTTTTGTGGTCGGGTCGTCTGTGGCAACCTCCCTTATAAGTCCCAACCGCTTGAGCCAATAGATGTAGTTCCTGAAGTTCTGCTGGTTGCCAGCCACCATATCAGGGTCATACATCTTCACATCCCGGATATAGGTCTTCCACATCCTGTACCCATAGTCCATATACAC
>JAYEPK010000099.1:0-1180 GCA_034723935.1 Thermoplasmatota archaeon | reverse complement strand
TTTGCCGATGGAGCCATGTACACCAAACCATCCCGCTGGTCAAGCACTCCTGAAGATGTAGTGAGGACGGTAGGGAGCAAAGAGCTTCCCAGCAAACCGCTGGTGGAATATGCCCTGACCACTCCTGGAATTCACACAGCCATCATTGGCATTGGCCAAATTTCAGATGATAACCTCAAATGCCAGCTGGTTCAGAACTACTATGCGTCCCAGATCAAACCTGATGGTATGAGTAAGAAGAGAAGAGCGGAGATTGAGGAGATAGCAGGGAGAGTCAAGGATGGAGAGACCAATTGGTTCCAGCTTCCAAGGGCAGAGCTTTCATCTCCCAACAATGTGAAGGTGGATGCGCAGAATGACCCTCAGATCACATGGGATACTGCCTTTGCAGCGGATGCACCTCTGTCCCATTATGAGGTCATCAGAGATGGGAATAAGGTGGCCAGTGTGGAACACAAACCTCAAATCACAAAAGACCCATTCATGTTCAAGGACAATGGCAAAGGAGGTTCCTACCAGGTAGTTGCGGTGGATATGGATGGAAACAGGTCGGAAAGTGAAACGCTCATGGCATAGGATCAGGATTTATCAAATCCCTTTCTTTCCATCCTGCCCCACGTGTTTCTTTTGAACAGTTTGTCGATGTTTCCTTTGATGGACATTAGCATGACCAGTGGATGGTAGAATATCGGTTCCAGGAATGCGGTACCAATGAGCTTGAATACATCCCTTCGCTTCTCATATTTATGAAAAGTGACCTCCTCAAACAATACGGACCAGATGGAGAGAGAAACAGCAAAAAAATAGACAAATCCAAACAATAACAGGAAGAATGGCCAGTTCAGTTTCCCGGAGATCACCAGGAAGATGAACCACAGAATCCCCAGGAATTCAATGATTGGGGCCAGGTACTCAAACATCAGCCAGTAGGGATATCCCAGCATTCCCAGTTTTCCATACCGTCGGTTGAAAAAGAGTTTTCGATGGGTGATCAGCGTTTCCATGGTCCCACGGGTCCATCGACTGCGCTGTCTTGCCAGTACTTTCAAGGTGGATGGCACTTCTGTCCAGCAGAGCGGATCGGGTATATAGACCACATCATAGCTCATGTTATTGTCGACCATATATCTCCTCATACGCACTACAAGTTCCATGTCCTCCCCCACAGTATCGGTCCTGT
>JAYEPK010000098.1:0-1180 GCA_034723935.1 Thermoplasmatota archaeon | reverse complement strand
GGTACGTCACCCACCTTGATCTTGACACCTCCATCGACCTTCTCAAGAACAGGAAGATGTTTCTCCGTTCCCTGATCTTGTCCTTTTTCCTCGAAGAGAACCATTGGCTGGTTGCAACATACAAGTTCACCAGCACCGGAATGGATGACCTCGATCACATTACCGCATAATTCACATTTGTAAACCTCTTTCATTTCAGTCATTTTATTTCACCTTCCCTGTTTTTATTGAGACATGATCTGCATGTTCCTCGAAAATATCCGAAAGCCTCATCCACCCTGTATCCCTCATTCCTGATCTTCTCGATCAAATTCTCGTTGTAACTCTCGTCCAGATCCGTTACGGCTCCACATTCCTTGCACATGAAATGATAATGTGGGTCACTGTTGAAATCGCAGAGTATCTCGGATCTATTGATCGTAAGGACCTGAATGACCCCGTTTTCCGAGAGATCATCGATCGCATTGTAAACGGTCGTCTTGGAAAGACTCGGGTTCTTCTTTTTCAGCTGTGTGAAGATATGATCTATACTTGGATGCATGCGATTCTTGTCAAGATAGCGCATGATCTCGAGTCTCTGAGGGGTCACCTTCAGACCTTTCTGTTTCAGTATCAACACATGATCTTCCAACCAAGCACCTGCCGTTCCTTTTTGTTATAATTACAAATTCGATATCATTACAAGATGGTATTTATATCATTCGCTTGAATGTCAGATTCTCTCCTGGATCATGAGCTTTTAAAGGACAGGAGAGAAGGTTCTGATGAATGTGAAGTGGAGGCCATCCTGGAACATATCAATAAACTGAGGTGAAACGAACTCAAGATAACAGAGAATGGCAGTTTTTCGTTTGCTATTGATAGAAAAACAAAGGATTTAACCTTCGCCCATCCCCGGTCCAAATAATATATAACACCGTACCGATCAACTCATGTGAGCTTTCATGAGGATAATGCACACTTCGGACTGGCATCTCGGCAAGTCCATACACGGCAAGGACCTACTGGAGGACCAGGAGTTTGCCCTGAAAGAACTTGTCAGGGAACTCCGATCCGGCTATGATGCCCTTCTTATCGCAGGAGACATATACGACCGTTCGGTGCCCCCCAGCGAGGCAGTTGGACTCTTCAGCGATCTGATCGAGGAGATGGTGGAATACAATATCACAACGATCATAAT
>JAYEPK010000097.1:0-1180 GCA_034723935.1 Thermoplasmatota archaeon | reverse complement strand
GACATAGAGATTGTTGGACCTGTAGACAATTGTTCCCCTTCCCTGACCGTAGGTGAAAGGTACTGCACCGCCGTCTGTGACGGTCATGAGACCAGATTCTTCTTCAATGTTTATCGAGCCCGTCATACGTCCAAAACCGAATACCGGACCACCGTTCGATCCAAGGGTCATCTTGGTGGTGATCGAGGTGCCGGGGTCCCCCCCTGCTGACAATGTATCAAGACCCGATTTCAAATCCATGAAGGAATCCATGACCTCGTTAAGCGTCTGGACCTCGATGTCCTTTCCCCAAGCGGGAAGATAGGTAGAGAAGACCATCCCCATGAAAGATATTAATATGGCTATGATCATGATCATCGATACGACGTTCGTGACTCCGCTGTCATTTCCACTTCTGAGCAATCTCATAGGTTCACCTCCATATCACCCATCACGGCATAAACTGCCTCTATACCTGTCAGGTCTATCTCCAGTTCCTGAGCGGGATCATCCCAGTCCGTCGGTGCACTGATCTGGAAATCTAATCCTTCACCTTCAACCAATCCTATCTCGGTCAGGTATCCCTTGAGATAATCGTGCCAAGCTTCCTCTCCTACCCCGTTCACCCTGATCGAGAGAACATCACCTGCATCAAGGTCCTCCTCTATCTCCGAATATCCGGCCATTTTTATCTTGAGCGCGAGGCTGTCTATTCCGGAGATCTTAAAATAATCACTTGCCATCCCATATAGATAAAGCTGGATGGAATATCCGGTATCTGTAGGGACAACTGTGATATCAGGGTATGAGGACATGACCTCGGAACCATACTGTCCCAGTACCACACCCCCGGCTGTGAAATAATAGGTTTGATCATGGAAATAATAATTATTTGAGATGTAGGCCATTTCGCCATTGATAGCATTCAGTATCCTTTCCGCCCCGTCACTTTCAACCACCACCAGTTCCAGATGGAAGCTACTGGGGTGGGAATTATGTGTAAGCACACCGGATGACCGGGCAACGGTGAGATAGGGGTTGCCCGTTGTTCCAAGAGTGATCCTGTTCATTATCACGGTATTGGTATCCTTCGATTTGATCAATGAGCTCATCGACGACCTCATCCTGAGCATGGATTCCTCGACATCCGCCATGTGCTCCATATCGGATTCCTTTCCAATGACCTCGCCGTAATCCAGAA
>JAYEPK010000096.1:0-5581 GCA_034723935.1 Thermoplasmatota archaeon | reverse complement strand
ACGGATGCTTTCGTGTCCAAAATGGACCTTGATCTTTCCTCATTGCATTACTCAACCTACATCGGAGGTTCATCATCGGATTACGGTAGGGGAATTGATATCGATGGGAGCGGGAATGCATATATTACCGGCTCCACCTATTCATCGAACTTTCCGGTAACCTCAGGTGCGAACGACACCGTCTTTAACGGCAGTGAGGATGCTTTTGTGGCGAAGGTGGACAGCTCTGGTTCCTCACTTCTGTATTCAACATATTATGGTGGTGACAGCTATGATGAGGCGTGGGATATAAGGGTAGACAGCAGTTCCAACATGTTCATAGTTGGGAACACCATGTCCACCGACCTTTATACCTCGTCAAATGCATTTGACCGGACCCATAATGGTCTGGAGGATGTGTTTGTGGCTAAGATATTGTCAAGCGGAAGTAGTCTGGGTTATTCCACATATCTGGGTGGCTACTCCTATGATTATGCATACTGCATGGGCCTTGACTGGAACGGGAACGTTTACCTGACCGGTGCGACACAGTCTTCGGATTATCCGACCACCTTCGGATCTTACTCCACTTCCATGAGTGGTAATCAGGATGTTATCGTAACAAAGCTCAATCCCGGTGGGACGTCCCTGTTCTTCTCCACTTTCGTGGGAGGCAGCATTTCACAGCAGGGTCATAGTATCGTGATCGACGGATCAGGGAATTCATACGTTACCGGTAGCACGAGCTCCCTGGATTTTCCTGCGACGAAAGGATGCAATCAATCGACATCGGGTGGAGGATACGACGCGTTCGTTTTCAAGCTGGGATCCGGCGGAGCTTCCCTGCTCTATTCTACCTTTTTTGGCGGTTCCTCCTCGGATTACGGGGAAGGGATCGATGTAGATGACAAAGGGAATGTAGTGATCACCGGTTATACCCGCTCTTCTGATCTCTATACCTCCAGGAAAGCATATGATGGGACCATGAACGGGTACCAAACTGCATTCCTTTCAAAGCTGGACAGCGCAGGAGCGAACATGGTCTATTCCAGCTATATCGGTGGGACAGGATACGAAGAAGGTTACTGTACAGCATTCCTCTCCAACGGCGAGGCGATGATGTGTGGTTCTTCGAATTCGAATCCTTACCCGACAACATCGGGTGTCTATTCAAGAAGCCATGGTGGTGGGGATGATGGCGTTCTTTCGGTATTCAATTTCACAACGAGGCCTGATCCACCAACCGGACTTACCGCGGTTTTCACCTATGGTTCTGTAGAGTTGAACTGGACAGAACCCGAGGACGATGGCGGCATGCCGCTTCAATTCTACAGGTTGTATAGGGGAGCCGAGGGATCACAACTTGTTTTCTATCAGGAAGTGGATGGTCTGACCTACACAGACACAAACATCACTGACGGTCTTGGATACAAGTACACTGTCAGGTCCGTCAATACAAGAGGGGAGTCAACGGATTCCAATCTTGTAAGGGCCATTGATGAGGAACTCCCTGTACTCGAAGAGGATAGGACAGAGACCAATGCAACCACTGGAGACCCATTTTTCTTCAACGTGTCCGTTTCCGATAACATCCATATCAAGGAGGTCATGGTCACCTACCGCTACGGTTTCGGTGACATCTTCCAGGGTGTCCTTACAGGAGAGGACGGGGAGATGTTGCTTCGAATAAAGGTGAAGGACGATCTTGACCCGATCCGCTACCAGTTCAGTGTAATCGATGACTTCAACAACGGGATAATGACAGGGTGGAAGAACGTCACCGTTTCCGACAACGATCTACCGGTCTTCCTTGGAGAGGATACGGATCCGGAAGGTACGACCGGCGACAGACATGAGTTCAGAACGAAGCTCGAGGATAACATGGGCGTTTCCTCGGTCACATTGCATTACCACTACGGTGAGGAAGAGATGATCCAGGTCCCTCTGAAAAGAGGGAACAACGGATGGTGGAACGTCAAGATAGATGTGCTGAACGACACTACCAAGGATATCGCCTACATGTTCACTGCATTGGATAGCTCCGGGAACCTCAACGATACACCCGAGAACATCGTGCAGATCTCGGATGATGATCCGATAAACTTCACGGACGACCTTTCCCAGGTCGAGGCGACAACGGGAGATGAATTCATCTTCATGGTCAATGCTTCCGATAACATCGCTATCGACAGCGTGTTCGTTGAATACTGGTTCGGAGAGGGGGAGATGAACTCGCTGGAGATGGAGGGTCTTGACACCTTCGAGGCCGAGATAGAGCTTCTCTGGAACTCCACCGAACAGCTCAAATACAGGTTCAAAGGGATCGATACTGCAGGGAACATAATTCGATCTGAACCCAGGGAGATCGAGGTCATAGACAACGACCTTCCAGATATCGAAGACCTTACAGGATCATCGGCCGGCACCGGTGAGAAGTTCATTTTCAGGGCGGTGCTGGATGATAATATTGGAATATACGGAGCGAAGATCGTTTACCACTTCGGTGAGGGTTCGGATAAGGAAAGGCTGCTGATCGAAAGAGATGAGGAGTACATAGCCGAGCTCCAGATACCCCGGGAAAAGCTTCTTGACCTCGTTTACCACATAGAGGCCATGGATGCACAGGGCAATAGAAGGAAGACGGACGATTCCGCGATACTGATCTCGGATGTCATACCACCTACCGTGTCGAAGATGGTGAACATAACGATCTATGAAGGGAAGCTCCTGACGACAAAACTGGAGACCAGTGACAATATCGAGGTCGCATCAATGGAGTATTCAGGCTCACCGATCGAACCCTTCTTCGTGGACGAGAACAAGAGTGTTGTGCAGATCAAAGGATATGTTAGGGAAGATGGGGTCTTTGACATCGAGATAACCATATTCGATACTGCCGGGAACGAAAGGAGCACCTTCTTCACACTCACTGTGATCCCGGAGGACAACGATTCAGATGGTGATCTGATCCCCGATCTTGTCGAATTGGAGGCCGGTCTTGACATGAACGACCCTGCCGATGCAGACCGAGATGAGGACGGAGACGGTCTTTCGAACCTTGTCGAGTTCCAGAAAGGCACGAACATCACCAAGACCGATTCGGATTCCGATGGGATGGACGATGCATGGGAAGTGAAGTATGGTCTTGATCCCGTGAACAAGTCAGGAATGCTCGATACGGACGGTGACGGCCTGACCGATCTGGAAGAATATCAAAAGGGTTCAGATCCTACCAGGAAGGAAGATGAAGGTATTCCTCTTGCCCTGATCATTGTGATCGCTTTTGTTATCCTTCTTGTCCTTGCAATAATTGTGTTCGCTTTGATGAGAAAGGGAAAGAAGAAGGAGCCGGTGAAAGAGAAGGAACCTCCGATTTACGTTCCTCCTCCGGAGGAGGTCTTTGGGCTACCCGTTCCCCAGACCGGTTTCCTTCCCGCTCCCCAGACAGGGGAGCTTCCTCAACCGGTTGCCGTGGGAGAGTTTCCTCAACCATATCCTGTCCAGGAAGGTTTTCCTCCTGCTCAATATGATCAGTACGGACAATCTATCCAGCAGGAGATCCAGTATGATGAGTACGGTCAGCCTGTTCAGTATGATGAGAACGGCCAGCTGATCCAATACGACCGGTCGATCCAGTATTATGGTTCAGGTCAGCAGATGACGAATGAGGGGGGCATTCTACCCGTTCAACAGGAAATGGTTTCCGATCAGTATCCCTTGCAAGAAGAGGTTCCTGTAGAGCAGGTCCCACAGGATGGTGCAGTTCCGGAGCCTTCATCGGAAGTGGAAAGTGCTCCGGTTCCGGAAGATGTTCCAGAGGAACCTGCTGCATCTGAAGAACCCGACGGTGTTCAGGAGGATCAAAGTGAACGTACTGCTCCCGCTTCTCAATGAGATAAAAGTTTTATCCATATGGTACATGGTGTTTGAGGAGATGGAACACGCGAAAATCTCATGTCGAGTTCTATAGGGTCCGTAGAAACCTGGTTCAAATGGATGTTATCGGTTCACTCTACGATTTGCCCTGATCCTGGTCTGAATATGGTGCGGTACTAATTATATAGTTTGAACGATCATTGTTGTCTTTGCCGGATAAGCACGCTGGATAAAGGCCGCATTCGGGATCTCCATCTGCAGGGAGGAATGAAAATGAAAAGAATACATTTCTCAGCCATCGTTCTGATGGCTGTTCTACTGATCTCACCCATGTTGAGAACGGGTGGTTCCATCACGGAGATCATGGAAGATAATGCTGACAACGGACCATTATCTGCGGGAGATCCCGGAAGGGGATCCTATGATATCGAGATCACAGATTTCGGAAAGGACCTGCTGAACCTCAATATTCGCTTCGGGGATCCTCTTATCCGGAACATGGAGATCGATGGAACAGCCTATTCGGTCCCGTATTTCGAGGGATCGACACCATACGGCATCGTTTCACGACCAATGCTCCCCTCCCTTTCCATCCCTCTTGCGCTCCCCTCTGAAAATTCAGATATCCAATTCAATGTGATATCGAAAAAGACGATAGATATGAGCCCTTTGGTACCTCTTCAACCCGCGGATCCAGATGTAACAGGTGAGATAGAAAATATCTTCACCGTCGATGAAACATACTACAGCCAAGGAGGACCTTACCCCCAAAGTAATATTCAATGCGAATCAGGTATGATCGGTGATGTCCCTTTCTCGATGATAAGGATCACACCTGCCACGATCATCGAAGATCCGTCAAAGGTCCTCTGGATGAATGAGATAGAACTTGAGATCAGATTAGAAGGATCAGATCCAATAACCATTTCCCCTTCATCACCATTCCTGAACATCTATCCCCGGATATTTCTCAACTGGGAGGAATTCCTACCCCTTGCATCCATCGAGGATGTATCATCGACCGGAGCAGAACTTGGATGTGAATACATGATAATCTCCCATCCATCCCTGGTGAACTCATCTTCAAGGCTAGCCGATTGGAAGAACCAGGTGGGGATAGATACAAAGGTGTTCGATCTCGATCAGATCGGATACTCCAGAGAAAGCATCAAGGAGTTCATACAGCATGCATACGACACCTTCACACCAAGACCCTCATACGTTCTCCTTATGGGTGATTCGGACCTGCTTCCGACAAACTACGTTTATGGACACCCTTACGATAGATATCTTACAGGAACGGACCTCTGGTATTCAACGGTGAGCGGCTACGATCACTTTCCGGACCTGTTCATGGGCAGGATCCCTGCAGGTGATCTCAACCAATCGAATATGATAGTTGACAAGATAATAAAATACGAAAAGGACCCACCCGACCATTCCGGTTTTTACGATAACGTCACCCTGGCGGCCTACTTCCAGGACAGGAACAACGACGGTTACGCAGACAGGAGGTTCGCCCAGACCTCGGAGGAGACACACGCATTCATGACATCGCTTGGCTACAATGCAGAGAGGATATTCTTTACCGATAGCTGGATAGATCCGACAAACTGGAACCTTGGAACTTACTCCAACGGAGAACCGATCCCGCCTCATCTTCAGAAGAGTAGCGGTTTCGGATGGAACGGGTCATCTGCGGACATCACCAATGCATTCGAAAGTG
>JAYEPK010000095.1:0-5590 GCA_034723935.1 Thermoplasmatota archaeon | reverse complement strand
CTTCCCTGATCGCTCCGAGAGCGTCCCTGACCTTTGCATATGTGAGATCTCTATCAAGGCCGGCCACTACATGGTCGAATCCGGCATATCTCTGCAGCTCCCCGGCCATGAAGGCTTCATGTCCTGCCAATTCAAGCTCCTCGAGAAGGCCTCTCTCCCCGACCACGAGGCACCTGGAAGGTCCGTGCTCCCCGATTATGTACATGGAAGCTGCCCGGGCGGATGTTACGATCTCTGCATCCGGATAACCCATGTTCATCAGCTCCGAGACAAGCTCGGTCCCTTTGCGGGTGGAATTGTTGGTAAGATAGCATATTGATACGCCTCTGCTTGCCAGATGGAGAACGGCTTCGACAGAGCCAGGTATCGGCGATCTCCCTCTTCTCAGAACGCCGTCAAGGTCCAGTATTACACCCTTCAATCTTTTTCCCTCCTCAGTCGGGAATGATGAAGGTATGCGGAGAGTATGAGGTCGTCTGTTTTGAATGGTCCAGTATGACATCTCCGCCGTCCGGTATGAGGCTGTGGATGTATGAAAGAACGAAATCCCCGTTCTGGAACCTCTCGAACACATTGTCCGTGAAAAGACCTGAAGATGAGATGTAGGTGATCATTCCACCTCCGGGTCCGGTATTGAACTCCACCCCCATGTCTCCGAACTTCAGGTACATGTCCGGTGGATCGTTGTCTATCGACCAGTTGTTGTTCATGTCAACAACGGTCAACATCTTGGTCGTCCACATGATGGGTCTCCCTGGTCCCGTGAACGTCATTCCATTCGGTGCATGCACGAGGGTGCTGAACCTTCGGCCTTCTATCTCCTTTGTATCACCCTTGATGAAACTGAGGTTGTATTCGAAGCCCCTGTCGGTACCATCCGGCTCGGAGAACAGCTTGTCCACAAGATATCTTTTACCAAGAAGGTCCACCTTGCCTCCTGTCCTGCCAAAGGTGTAATTGGATATTCGTTCGGAAAGGTTGCCGTCATCAGCAATTATCACATGTCCACCACTGTCAAGGTATTCTCCGATGGTGACCAGCTCGGAAGAGTTGATCTCCTTCTGCACACCTATCAGGAGGTAAACGCTCTTTTCGGGGTTGGTGACATCTTCCAGCTCATTGGCACCATCCACCTCGTAGTAGTTCAGGTATGGATCCCCGGTGAGAGTTGTCTTCAATATCGTGAGGTCCCCCCAAGGGCCCTCTTCCACCTTGCCTCCGTTGTTATCGTTGCCTCCCCTTGAAGCTACAATGACAATGATCACGGCAAATGCCAGTAGAGCCACGACCGCAGCTACGAGCTTTGTTTCTGTTGTTTGTTTCTTCTTATGATCGACCACGCATTGTCATCCGGGCCGGCATATTTCTAACTTTTGGGGACAAGTGCTTTGCAGAGCATTTTTTCGGGTTTGGCAAACAGGCTCCGACCCAGCATCCATTGTTTCGTTACAGTTCCGGGCCTTTTGCTCATTTTCCCCGATTCCTGTTTCACAGGGGTTAATACATATCAGCTCTTTTACATGAGCATGTTAGAGGAATTGGTCAGAAAGAGCAGGAGCTTCAGAAGGTTCCATCAGGATCATGTTGTAAGCAGAGAGGACCTTGTCTCACTCGTGGAGCTGGCAAGGTTCTGTCCGTCAGGAGCAAACATACAACCTCTCAAGTTCCTTCCGGTAGTTGGAGGGTCGGCGGATAAGAAGGTATTTCCACATCTGAAGTGGGCAGGATATCTCGAGGACTGGGATGGGCCTGTTCAAGGGGAGCATCCTTCTGCCTATATCCTGATCCTGCTTGATACGAAGATAAGCACCAACCCCTTCGTGGACCATGGGATAATGGCACAGACGATACTCCTCGGAGCTGTTGAGAGAGGTCTTGGAGGATGCATGCTCCTTGCCTTCGACAGGAAGGCCGTTGCGGAGGGCCTTGGTATCCCCGAGAGGTATGAGCCCTTGCTGGTCGTGGCGCTTGGAAAGCCAAGGGAAACCGTTCTTCTGGAGGATGTGAAAGATGGTGAGATAAGATACTATCGTGATGAGAGGTCTGTCCACCATGTTCCGAAAAGGGTGATGAGCGATCTCATCCTGGACCTATCCGGTGAAACAAATTAGGAGACATCCAAACCTTGTTCTTTTGTGGTATAGAATGATACGTGCGTAAAAGAATAATAATTGAACCTGATATTCGGGGCGGTGCTTCTTATGAGGATCTGCATGATATCTTCGGAATATCCTCCCAAATGGGGTGGAGTGGGTGTTGTAACCTACTATCTGTCCAACTGGTTGGCGAAGAAGGGTCACGAGGTCCATGTGGTTACCAGGGAGCAGAAGATCGGCTATCTGAACTCCCGGAACAATATTCATATCCATCCGGTGAAATGGCTAAGGGTTCCCATGCTGTTCACCACCTCCTTTGGTGGCAACGCGGTCAAATGGGTGAAGGACTCGGGGTTGGATTTCGATCTTGTCCATGTCCATTCCAATATGGCGCTTCTGAAGAGGAAGCATTATGATATGATCGATGCTCCGATCGTTTCTACAATGTACGGGACATGGGTGGGTGAAAGGTCCAAGATATCTCTGAAGGACCTCACCTTCGATATTTCAGCGATCAACGATCTGGCAATTCTATTTCTAAGCCCATTCTTCGACAGATACGAGGACCTGGCACTGAAGAGGTCAAAAGGTGTGATAGCTATCTCCAGAGCAGAATGCAGGGCACTTTCTGAGAGATCGGTGAAGGATACATGCAAGAGAAGGGTCCTTGTCTATCCAGGAATAGATGTCGAGGAATTCGATCCCGGGAAGATGGATCCCTCGATAAAGGAGAGGTATGGTATCGATCCGGATGACAAGATCATCATCTCTGTGGGACGATGGGCCGCACGGAAAGGGATCAGGGAGACGGTAACGGCATTCGAGATGATGATAGAGAAGAGATCGGACCTCTCCCTTGTACTTGTCGGATGGGGCCCTTTAGGGAAGGAGATCGAAAGAAGGGCCAGGAAAAAGAACCTTCAGAGCAAGATACATCTCCTGGAATCGCTTCCATTCAAGGACATGCAGGCCCTGGTCGCAACGGCCGACCTTGGAATGTTCCACAGCTACTGGGAAGGTTTCGGCCTGACCTTCGGAGAGGCACTAGCTTCCGGAACACCTATCGTTGTCACGGATGTAGGGGGAGCTTTCGATATGGTGGCGGAGGGAACCGGGAAGTTGATAGAGGTCGGAGATATCAAAGGTCAGGCAGAGGCCGCCCTGGAGATCCTGAACAGGAAGGATATCGAGGAGATGGGAACGAAGGGGAGGAAGCATATCGAGAAGACCTTCAGCTGGTCCGTAATATCCCGGCAGACAGAGGAATTGTACAAATGGGTGGTCGAGGACCCGGATGGCAGGGAGAAATGCAGGGCCGGTCTCACGATGTGCAGGGATACTTATTGATATAGGTCGATCTTTCGTATCGGAACTCCAGTTTTTCGGTCATATGTACAGATGGAAAGAGCATGGACCAGATCTCTGGTCTTTCCCATCTCATGGTAAATTGCATTGTCGATCGGATCATTTTCACCATTGATCCATTCTTGATGGGCAGGGTTCGATGCTTTCGATCGGACCACGATATTTTTTTCGACAATTGTTAATATTGTCCGACTTCTTCGATGGTATGGTCGGTGAAGACCAGGTTCGTGCAAAGGATGGTGAACCGGGCACCGGGTACAAAGGTCCTTTTGGGTATATTAAAAGGTTTGTCGAGACCGATATGGAGAGGAAGAGCCGATCTGTCAAGCTCTTTCAGTTCCTGTTCCCTTGGGTCCTCTGGCTCCTTATGGCTGTGCTTTTGATCTCCATACTGACAGTCTGGAGGGATTGGGGGACGGGAAAGAACCTGCTTGATGTCTGGGTCGCATACACATTGCCACCGGCCGGAAAGGAGACATTGATCCCGCTTGCGGTCCTCGACAAAGAACATCCGATACCCGGTCTTGTGGCGGGACTTTCAACCTCGATCGTTGATATCTGTTTCTCACTGTTCCTGATATGGAACTACGACTGGGTAAAGAAACTGCCTGTAATTGGTCCATCTCTCGAAAGGACAGAGGCCAAGGGGCGGGAGAAAGTGGCAAGGACCAGATGGTTCGGAAAGGCTACCTTCGCGCTCACAACGTTGTTCGTGTTCATACCTTTCAGCGGGTCCGGAGGTACGGGAGGAACGATATTCGGAAGGGTGGTCGGAATGAAGCCGTACAAGGTTCTCCTTGCGGTCTCCATCGGATCGATACTGGGTTCTACAGGGTTTGCACTTGCAGCCGAGCAGTTAAAGGATTTTCTGTCCGAAGATAGTCCTTTCATTTCCTTCATGTCCAATCTCAATATTCTTCAGGTCGTTGCCATTATTCTCCTTTCAGGTTTCGTGATATATACGATAAGGAATCCGAAGAGGGCAGCTGAACGTACAACAAGGGTCGTTGAACAGGCTCTTGATCTATCCGAGAAGGCAGTAGTTATTACCGAGGAGCAGAGGAAGAAAGTGACGAAGGCGACCATACAGAGAACAAAGGAGACGATGAAAGCTGTGGGTAATATCAACCGCACCCTGGCGGATATCCCGATCGATGTGGCTATCGCTCCCATGAGGATGATGGGGAGCAATGGAAAGAAGATGGCGGATGATACGAAGATGATGACAAGGAAGATGATCAATGAGACCCACCATGTCCTGGGATCCGCCGTTGACGGAACGATCGAATTTGGTGACAGGACAACGGATCGGACCCTGGGATCTGTCCATGATCTGACGCTTGAGGGTATAGGTCAGACGAAGAATAGATGGGATAGGACCGGGAAGGTCATCATAATGGGTGGGGAGAAGCTGGAGAAGATCATGAAAAGGAAAAAGGATATGGATATTCCTGTAAAAGATGAACCGGAGGAATAATCTTTTAAACCTTACTGTCGATCGCAAATCATGGAATCCAAGAAGATCATGGTGACCGGCGGAGCCGGGTTCATCGGCAGTCATATTGTCGACGAACTTATTGGAATGGGTCATGATGTTGTTGTCTACGATAACCTATCTTCCGGAAGAAAAGAATTCCTGGGCCATTGTATAACGGATATTCGGTTCGAGGAGAGGGATCTGGTGACCGACAAGAAACTCATGGATATTCTTGTTGATGTGGATCATGTCTATCATGTGGCGGCCAATCCGGATGTCAGAGTAGGGGCGGATGATACTTACATATCAGTTGAACAGAACATCATTGCGACATACAATCTTCTTGAAGCAATGAGATCCGCAAGACCGGACGATCCTCCTTCCCTTTCATTTACCTCCACATCAACGGTATACGGCAACGCCACGGTGCTTCCAACACCGGAGGATTACGGTCCTTTGATGCCGATCTCACAGTATGGAGCTTCCAAGCTGGCTGCAGAAGCTCTGATATCCGCATTTTCCGATAACTTCGGTATCAAGGCCACCGTCTTTAGGTTCGCCAACGTGGTTGGTTCCAGATCAACCCATGGGATACTGTTCGATTTCTATCACAAGCTGAAAAAGGATCTCAAGCTTCTTCGGGTCCTTTTTC
>JAYEPK010000094.1:0-1186 GCA_034723935.1 Thermoplasmatota archaeon | reverse complement strand
ACAAGGACCAGGACGATGTAGGTGAAGGGATCTTTCATATGTGCTGGCAGTCCGCTTTTGATCGACATTTCTTCTTTTTGAAGGTAGATGTTGGGGACCAACAAGTTCTCTGTGGAGGTATGGTTCAACTCCACTTTCTGCTTCACATATCCATACTTCACGACCTCAAGACTGCTCTCCCCGATCCTGGCCGTGATATTGAACCGACCGTCAGCGTCTGTCTCCGTAGTCCTTCCGCTCTGAAGGATCATCCTGGCTCCTGCAAGGGGTTCGCCATTCTCGTCGTAGACCGTTCCGAAGAGGATAAGTGTGTCCTTTACCGTGAATTCCCAAAGAAAGGATATTGACGGGTTTCCGGCAAGGTCCCTTCCGGATACGTTCACATTGTAAATGGTTCCGGGAGCGAGCTTCAGGTCAGGTTCAAGGAAGAATTTCGCTCCGCTCCCATGTATCTGTCCGGAAACTCCACCGACAATGATCGAAATGCTCTTGTCGTCCATCTCCTCGTTGAAAATTATCCATATGGTGGTGTCAGGTTCCACGAGATCCTCCTTTGGTCCGAAGTCGCTTATCCGGGGCCCATATGTATCTATCGTTATGATCCTGTAGATGATCTTCTGATTGCCGGCCCTGTCCACGGCCTTCAAGGAAATGGTCTGCTCCCCTGTTCCAGTTCTTACAGTGGTATTCTTACTGTCCTTTGGGATCCTGGTCCAGGTGATGTTGTTCAGAGAATAGGCCATATATGCAATTCCGGATAATTGGTCAACTGCATCCCATTCCATGAATATTCTGTTGCTCGAGAGGTGATCCCGGTTTACCGGCGATGTAATGGAGATCTCTGGGGGGAGCGTATCGATAATGATAGATATGTTCGAATAGGAGATCAGACCACCTCCGTCGAGTGCAGCAGCACTTATCTCATGCTCTCCGTCCGTGAGGTTTTCCATGATGTGTTCCGTAACAAGGCCTATCTCTGCTTGATCACCATCATCCACTTTTATGGTGTATCCTCTGATACCTGTTCCCGTATCCGATCCATCGAGTTCGATCGAGATGGTGGATGAATTGTGGAACGATCCATCGGTAGGTTCAAGTATTCTCACAACAGGAGGATCAAGATCGATATGGACGTTGAAACCGGTGGTCACCTGATTTCCCGCCAGATCCTCGGCACCTACTGAGA
>JAYEPK010000093.1:0-1188 GCA_034723935.1 Thermoplasmatota archaeon | reverse complement strand
TTGGGTTGAAAGACACGGACCTTGCCTGTATTATCCATGATCTTCACGGTCCCATCATCTTCCTCTTCAAGAGAATACTGCCAGTTATGTACCCAACCCCAACCCAGGTCACCCTCCTCATATCGCTTCGAAATGGTATTCGGGTAATACCGTTCGAATGTAAGGTCAAGACCCGGACAACCGAGGTCCATGTCATCCCGGGAATATATTGACGAATAAGGGATCCAGCCCTCTGCCTGCTGGAAGGACAGTGAAAGGATCTCATCGACATCCTCGACCCTCTGTCCATGTTGGTATAGATGGAATGCATTATCATTCAGCGTTCGGATGAAATCTCCATATGTGGGTCCGACAATATCCTTGAAATTGTCCCAGATGAGATCCCATGCTTCATTCTTGATATTATCCGGGCGCATTTCATCTTTAACGGAGTCCCAGTCCATAACGTGTTCATCATCCTCGATGATCCTGTAAAGCTGCCATTCCAACTCTGAACCGAACATGGGATATGGCGGCTCCCACCCCACATAATAAACCGGAATTCTCCTTGTCTCACCCGCTTGAAGAAACCCCGGTATCTCTCCCGATGCAATTATCATAAGTTCATTCTGGAATCCTTCGGGTATTAGGGATGCTGGGGTTTCTGGAACGGTGCCAGGCTTCCTGCCGGCTGTCCAGATGCCATATTTCCATTGATCGATATCATGGGTGAGCATGCATCCATGTCTATCATCCGGACCTGAAATGGCTGTCAAGTAAAGCAGGGGAGCCCTCATGGATATTTCCCCCGTGTTCGAATATTCCACATATATGATGGAATGCTCATGGTAACCAGTCCATTCCCCCGGGATTATTCTGGCTTCGAATTTTGCCTCCCCTTCTTCAAGGATCTCCAAGGCATCTTTCAGTTCGGCCATTCCTTTATCCTGACGGACCACGCGAACGTCATACATACCAGCTGGAAGGAGGTCTCTCTTGACATGAGCGGTGATCAGGTTCGGGGAATTGACATCCACCAGAGGTACTTCATAGGTGATACCTGTGGATCCAACGAATATGACCTGAAGGGGTTCAACGAACCCCACACCTGTAAGGATCATATCCACTGGAACACCGATCACATGCCTTGAGGGGACCACATCTTCCAGTATCAGATCTACGGTTTCGAATATCATGGCAAAACTGCCA
>JAYEPK010000092.1:0-5613 GCA_034723935.1 Thermoplasmatota archaeon | reverse complement strand
ACCTGCGGTTATCCTGATAGAGAATGATGCAAACAGGAAGAAAAACGTTAATCACAATATATTTCCGTTTTATTCACCATTTGATAAGATTACGATTTTCCCTTGTATGCCATTGTATGTATGTGTACACTCTGATTATTCTGCTTACTTATCACATATAATTCAACCGAGACAAATAGTGTTCGATCCACCGATTTGATCCGTATCCAACATAGATGGAGCCATTATATTGACGGTCGTCCATTATTTGAGATTTACTACAGGATCTTTATATAACATCTGTCAAGATCCCTAGATATGGATGCAAAGGTCGGAATATTCTCTCTTCTATCGATCAGACCTCACACAATAACTGAAATAAAAGAGAAAATGAACTATTCAACGGATTCCATATACCACTCGATACATCAACTCTCTGCAATGGGACTCATCGAGAAATCGAAACAGGGGCGGACATCGCTCCTTTTCATCTCCAGGGGTCATTATCCGAGAAAGTTGGGGGAGCTGTTCCTGAAAGCGCTATCCTGCGACATGGATCCAGGACCTCTGCTCGATGAGGGGGTGTTGATCGTGATCAAGGAGATGAATAACAGAAGAACGTTGGATTCGCTGTGCAGATCCACGGGTCTTGGTTATTTCAGGATAAGAAGAGCTCTTGGGATCCTGGAACAGATGGGGGTCATCCACAGGATCTTTAAAAAGCCTCTTACAGTGGAGATGAACAGGGACCATCCGATACTGGACACATATCTTGACATCATCGAGATGAAAGGTATCGATGGAAATGCGAACGGATCGGATCGAACAGTATCACACAAAGGTCGATCGGAAGATCAGAAGAAGATGGAACGCCTGATCCTGAACGAAAAAGTAGGGATATCGTTCGTTCAATGAAAGCATTTATGAACAGGCCCTCACCAGTTCTGAGCAAATAAGCCTTCACCGGATCTTCATACAAAAAGCCATATCTATTTCACATGAGTGATATAGCTCTGGATAATGCCTGGAACTTGGAACTGAACATAGGCCGGAGATGATGAGCTGGAAGAGATCGAGAGGGATATCAGAGTTCCCGCGCTTGCCTCATCACCAAGGGCAGTTTCCAGATCTACATGGATCTGTACGATCGTCTCCGGGTCCATCATCGGAGAGGCAAGCGAGAATTCAGAATTGGGATCCAACATCTCACCAGAGGATCCGGAACCGCCATCGGCAGAACTTGCCATTTCACAGTTGAAATGTGTTGCATCCTCACCGGTTAGAGAGGACGTGTAGATGAGCTCACACATAGCACTATCAGTGGTCAGTGTGACCGATGTCTTCTCCAGGTTTACCGGTCCGCTTCCCGGGGCCAGTTGGAGGACAAGATACAGCTCCTCTGCATCCTGATCGAGCTCGACATCGACCAACACAACACTCAATATGTCGAATTTGGTCGATGCATAATCGCTGACCTGGGAAGAGGTCTGACCGGACTGCGATGCAAGGTCCATGCCGGTTGACAGAAAAAGACCGGCTGAAGCGGATGATACAAGGATGATTGCTATGAGAATAAGCATCGGACCTATGGAACCGGCGCCGGTTTCGGTCCTATTCTTCTCCAATACTTGGATCCTTTTCATCTTCAATTACCGTCCCATAACTTTCGGGGAAGAATTTATTTTCTTTCCGTATGAATAGAACGGTTCTCGGTTTATATAAAAGACGACCTTGTGAATATCTGATTATTAGCTGTGATAATCACAAGAATGAGTGATGGAATACCGATACAAGCTCGTTAACATCATGCTCGGTCGCTTTCCCGTTGAAATTGAACCTGGAGAAAACAACTGCAGTAACAGGAGCCAGGAATGTAATTGATATCTGTACCATACCTTCGATCAATATGGCATGGGATTCTCCTGTAGATAAGAAAAGAGTCAAGAAGTGAGCTCTACCGGATCGAGCTCACTTCAGATGGGTGATCGTTGTCTCGATCACTTCGGGTATCTGGAACATCACATAGGTTGGAGATGATCTGTCGGTCACGATCCTGAGATGGACCTGATCCCCCGGACTTGCCTCGGTTCCCAGACAATCGACAAGATCTATATGGATCTGAACGATGGTCTCCCTTGACAGGGTCGGATCATCCAGACTGAAACTGCCTACCGGATCTGTGATCAGGCCAGATGTCCCGGAACCTGCATTTGCTATTGATGGCATCTCGCAGTTGAAATGGGTCGAGTCCTCACCATTCAGATCCGAAGTATAGATCAGCTCGGCTCTGAAATCAGGATTGGATAAAGTTATCCCTGTTGTAAGGAACGATAGGGCCTTTGAACCGGATCCGAGTTTTGTGGTAAGATATAGCTGATCTACGTCCTGGTCCAGGTCCACGTCAACGATTATCACTGCCATGATGTGATATTGAGATGACACGTATGTCTGGACATGTTGGTTCGTGTTGAACGCCTGAGTTGCCAGTTCGTTGTTGGTGGTGATAAAAAGAGCACCCGCACTTCCGGCAACCAGAAGTACCGTAATAAGTAAAAGCATCGGGCTGATCCCACTTTCACCATGTTCATCCGTAATCCTTCCTATGTTCGCTGCACGTTTCATGACCATCCGTCCTATTCTGATCGTTCGTCCCGCGCAACATCCCGAATGAAGGACCAGGAGATCTTATGCTCCCTTGACCTTCTTTTACTGGATAGAGAAATATTGTACTCCAAGATATATAAGGGGTTATTATCTCATTATCCGACAGGATAATCAGAAGACTTCCGAACATTTGTATCTCGGCCCTTTTTTGATCATTTAAGATGATAGATGATAGAGGGTATACCTTCGGGAACTCCGAAATCAATGTAGCAGGGAGATGCAGTATCGGATTGGATCTCAACATGCATGACCTCATGCTGCACGGCCTCTGTCCCGAATCCCGCCTCCAGGTCAAGATGGATCTGTACGATCGTCCCTTCCGAAATTACAGGAGATGCCAGACTGAACTCACCTTTTGGATCGGTGATCAAACCAGATACTCCGGATCCGGAATCGGTCCCGTCAGCCTTTTCAACATTGAAACTATCAGCGTCATCGCCACTCATACTGGAAGAATATTGATAATCAGCTCTGTGGCTGTGATCGGATGTCATGGTGATAGTGCAGTATTCAAGACTGAGTGCTTCGCTGCCGGATCTCAACCTGACCGTGAGATAGACCTGATCCACATCCTGATCCAGATCCACATCCACTATTACCACACCGATGATCTCATACGCAGATGAGGAATATGTCCTCACATCACGACCTATGTTGAAGGCGGTCCCCGAAAGTTCTGTTCCGAACTGGATCAGACCACCGGCAACAACAGAAACAATGAGAATTACCGCAATAAGCAGTATCATCTTGGAGACACCTGCTTCACCGCGGATGTCCTTATCCTGTCGTGATAGCTTCTTCATCTGCCAACATCCTTTGTTCTCTGCTTCGAGGATGGTCAGAGACCTTCCAGTTGTAGTACAGTGAACAAGCATTTTCGGATTATTTAAAGGAGGGAGCTGTGAATATCCCGGCAGATACTGTGATATTCAGAGGTGATAATCACTTCTGAAGGAAGTTGCAGGAATTCATTGCAGAACATGAGGTTCAACTTCTATGATGATTCAAGGAACCTTCCATTGGAAACCGCTCCCCAAATAAAGACCACCGTGTACAAACATAGCTCCCAAGAATTATCTATCCGGAACACCTTATTCGATGCAGGGACATGCGGAAGTTCGGGAAAAGGGCCGACACAACGAAGTGGTGACAGGATATGAATATCAAACCCAGGGCCCGTTTCAAATATGATGAGCTGAACATCTTCAGGGAACTCTCGGAGAACCTGTATCCCGACTATCTCTCCTCGATAAGAGAGCTTGGCATCCAGAACCCGTTCGATGTTGATGCCACAATATCCAGGATAGATCTTGATCCGGAAAAAAGGATGATAAGCTTCTCTGACAATGGTTCCGGGATGTCATCCGGCATTATAAATAATCATTTTCTGACCATCGGTTTTTCATCTAAAAAGAGAGGCGAAAGAACAAAAGGGCGCGGTAGAAAGATAATTGGGAACAAGGGGATCGGAAGGCTAAGCTGGCAGAAACTGGGGCAGAGGGCCGAGGTGTTCACGGAGACGGAGAGCGAAGCTCATCTGATCAAAATGAACAGACATTCCATGGAGGTCGAGGTCAGAAAGGTCCCGAAACAGGGAAAATGTGGCACACGCTGGAACATTACGGAAACCTTCGAGGGAATGAACGTGGAAAGTACAGGATCGTTCATCCGGGAAAAGGCAGGACTTCTCCTGAGACTCAACCCGGATTTCCATATCATCGTCAACGGGAAAAGGGTGAAGCCAAAGATAATGGAAGGAAATATCATCAAATTGATCAGTGAAAAACATGATTCCTCACTGATCCTCTCCACCGAGATGAAGAAGGTAACGATATCCGCAAGGGGGATAGTGGTGGATGAGATCGACCTGTACGGTCTCGGGGGCTACATCGATTCCGACCTGTTCCGGGAAACATCGGACAGGGAGAGGGCACTGAAGGACAGGGATTTCAATGACGTGATAAGCGAGGTAAGGTCCGACCTGCTCGATATTCTTCTTCAGATGAACTCCAACAGAGGACTGTACATCAAGTACAGGGAGAACCTGATAAGGGTATCCACACACCTTGATATCAAAACCGCTCTGAAAAGAAAGAAGCTTTCCCTGATGATACCTGTGTATGTTCAGGGCCGGGGCTGGACTGAACTTTCAAAGGTCAGGGAACTTGCAAAAATGTCCAGTGATCAGAATACGTTTATCGAGATCTCCGGAGATGGGAAAGGGACGAAGAGGTCCGAGAGGGCTGTTGATCTGGGTTATGTCGTGGTCCTTGCAAGGTCCCCTCTCGAGGCACAGATGGTAAGGACCTCGATAAATGCCAGAAAGATCGATGAGATACCCATGGAGATACTATCCTCGAAGGGAATTGCAATAGAGGATGCAAGGTTTTCCGGAATACTTGAAAACGCTGCGGAGATCCTGGCGATCCTGTCGGATATCACAATAGATATGACAGACAAGCCATCGAAGTGCAGTATCTCCGCATCAAGCTCCCCGATAGAGTTCCAACCGGCAAAGAGAAAAATTGTACCTCCTCCCGCAAGGCCCGAACCGATGTTCGAAGTTGACGTTGAGGAGCATACCCATATAATGAACATCAATGGAACGGGGATCCTGCTGTGTCAGATGGACAACGATGAGATAATAGCATTGGCAGACCCGGTCCACCGCAGGATCTTCCTCAATACAAGGTCAACCCTGATCGACGTGATGAAGGACAGGCCCATGGAGGACCAGAGGGTCCTGCTTCTTGACGAGATATGCCACGAGATGGCACATATTCTCGGGTTCGGTCTGAGGGTGCATGATGAGAGGTTCTTCAAGGTACATAGATATCTGAAATACAGGGCAATGAGACAGATGTTCGATGACCGAAATCGGTCAGACACCTAGATCTCATCCTCGAGAAGGTCCAAACCCGCCTTTGTCCTTCTCTTCATCAGTACCTTGGTTACGACTGCGATTATCCC
>JAYEPK010000091.1:0-1191 GCA_034723935.1 Thermoplasmatota archaeon | reverse complement strand
AAGGAATTTTTCATCCTGTCTGAGTATTATTTTTATAGGACCACTTTCTATAGATCCGATCGATCCAATATTGAATGATATGGATATCAGGTCCATGTTCTCAGCTTCCTCATCGGAAAAAAATACCGTATCATCTTTAACGAATACATCGAGATAATCCGATGATATCTCGAATGACCTCTCATTGTTTTGAGGACATAGATCATCAACAGTATTATAGGGATCTATTATCAGCTTGAACATGGACAGGCCTTCGACAGCTTTCCACTGCCAACGAATCTCCCTTGTTGATCCAGCTGCAAGAAATGGAATGTTTATTCTTGAGACCAAACCACCATCCCTCATAACCTCTACGAGTATGTCATTCTCATCCATGGAACCCTTGTTGATTATCGTGGAGCGAAAATGGATCACCTGGTTCACGATTACCGGATCGGGCGAGAAATCAACCTCCTGTCCGATCACAAGGTCGTGATCGGGAGTAGGGTCAAAAGTTATGTGATAATCATGATCAGAATATAATCTATTTCCGACCACATCGGTCAATTGAATTGCTAGTTCCACATCTTTATGATTTGAGCCATCCATCTGGATTTTAAAGGACATTCTACGTTTATTAACTGATATTTCACCGGATCCGATCCAATCTCCGGGAATGCCATCAACGATGTTCAAACTGTACATAACATCATCTTTGTTCAATCCCGAGCCCTTTTCAATAAAAGCCCAATCAAGGACCACCCCATCCTCAATGATAGAATACTTGAAATCTCCAAGGCTTGGAGCTGTTGAATCGATAAAGAATTTGAACTCCACAGATCCTGTGATATTCGAATTACCAGGAGCATTCATTATTCTAAAATGGAATTCCGTTTCTTCATCGTACATCGGGACTGGCAGAGCGAAGTTTATCATATTGAGCTGCTCTCTTTCTTGAACCCGGTATGGCCAGTATTTTCCATTGCTGTCCTCGACCCCCACTTCAATATCAAGAGGATCAGGGGAGACTGCCGGAGCTCCAACAAAGTGTACTCCCAATTGGCTGATCTTGAGGATTACACCTCCTTTTAAAAATCCATCACCCGTGAGATACCTTGGGTCATCCAATGATAACTTCGGTTCCCCGGAAATGATGAGATCGGATTCAAATGTATAGGCTTCTTCAAGGGTCATGGAATCGATAGCGCCGTG
>JAYEPK010000090.1:0-5628 GCA_034723935.1 Thermoplasmatota archaeon | reverse complement strand
AAACCCCTGTATCCGAGATAGAAAGAGGTGCTGATATGAGAGAAAACAGAGATCCAAGATCCATATCCCCGCCCATGGTCAACAGAGAGCTCAGGGAAGAGGCTCGAGATGGACCGATCCTGGATGAGATCACCTATGATTACCATACGGTGATACTTGTCATGAGATGGATCGAGTTCATGTTCGAGAGGGTCACCCGTGAGAGAATCTCCGCTCTTCTGGACTACTACAAGGACGTAGGTTGGATATCGGAAACGGTAAAATCGCAGATAATGGCCTATGCCCGGGGCGAGATACAGAACATTCTCCGGTTCGAACCGGAGGATGTGGAGGAAGAGGTTCTTCTGGAAAGCTCGCAAAAGCAACCCTCCGACTACAAGAAGGTCTCGGATTGGCGGCTCAGTGCGGATGATCATCTCAAATCCCTTCTCTTCGTAACGAAGATCGCGGGTCTGAAGGTAAACAAGGACACCTTCAACTCGCTTGAAGAGGATATAAAGATATTCACCCGCAACCTGGAAGGTTACCATGGGGTTTGATCCATTCGTGCCCTCCGGATCTGTTATTCGGTGAAACCGGGCCCCTTCGCGGGGCCCTTATTTTTTTCTTTTGATCCAATGATCGAACAGGATATTTTTCTCATGTCACGGTGATCCTGATATGTGAAACACCCCGGTTCTGAACTGTGCAATTCTCCGTTAAGATAATCACAGCATATCCTTTTAAAGCCGTTCAGAGAGATAATTTTTCTGTACTAGAACCGGAACCCTCCGGACAGGTATGATCGCCTTAACGGGACCATGCCAGGAGAGGTGGGTTGAAAATGACAGATGTTGGCAAAATGACAGTATCCGGTGGCCCGGCCGCCGGGAGATCGCATCTCGAACCAGGTCATCGGAGGTGGTAAACTGGGTTTTTCGGTATCGATATCATCTGTGATATTTTTCTCATCTTTTTTACTTCTATCCGGTATTATAATCGGTGTCGGTATCGACTACCAGAGACTTGTGGATAGAGCGGAATCGGAGAGGGCCGATCTCATAAATGACCGGGAAAGCTCCGAGCTCACCATCACCGAATGGACGATGGACGGGGATGATATGACCCTGTGGGTCAAGAACACGGGAGACGTTGACATCCACCTGTCCGAGATCGACATGATCTCAAATGGATATCTGAAGGGGAGCTTTTCCATAACGATCGATGGACAGAGCGCTGATATCCTCTTCGAGGACGAGGTAATGAAGATCGTCGTGAACAGGGTCTATCTCAATACCAGTTCCATCGGCGGAAAGCTGACAGCGACCTCCTCCTATAATTTCAACTCTCCGGGTTCCATCGCAGGTGGCAAATGGGTGCATGTTTCCGACGGGTCGAACATTGTGACCCTGGATGGGACAGGCGATATGCAGTGGATAAAGGGAACCGGACTCACGCTGATCAGCGACGTGGAGGCAGCGGAAGATACCGTCCTGGTGCTGGGTGACGACAATGTCCTTTCCGCGCCTCGCAACGGAACCAGCGTTTTTTCCAACCTGATAACATCCGGTCTGACCGGTGCCGTGAAACTGGTCGCAAGCTTTCATACCGGCACCAATCCTTATCTGATCGTTCTCGAGAATGACGGCGATATCCTCCGGAGCAACTGGGATGGGACGGGTCTGACCGGGATCTGCACGAATGGATCGAACGTCAACTGGTCTGCTCCGGTGGATATTGCACCCGGAAAGGATTCCTTCTACCTTGTGGAAGAGGACGGCTCTCTTTATGAGATATCCTACACAGGGTATGATGTCAAGATCACGGACCTCTGGAAGGACAGCACAGAGGAGTTCACAGCACTGGAAAGCTGTGGGATGGATCGGGACCAGGTCGTGTTCCTGGTATCCGGGACCGCAAGCGACAGGATCTCGGCCTATGATGTCTCGAATTCCACCCAGATGAACATTACAGGTTCCATGGGAGCCGGAAAGACGGATATCATGATCGGTCCCGGAATAGGTGTCCTTGACCCGCTGGATGGAAAGGTGGAGTTCTATTCCGTCGGAACCACGATCCGGATCATCACATTGAACGGTTACATCTTCTCGGAGGTGATATGAATGGGCATGTCCACATCGTCCACACAATTGGTCTTCTTCATAGCAGCAATGGTCATAGCATCAGGTCTTGTCGGTCTCTTCGCCGAGACCGTAACCAGCATGTCAGATGGTGTGAACTCCAGGGGAGATATGGTCTACGACCAATTGATGGCAGATATTACGATCATAAATGACCCTTACAATATCCCGAACAACCCGGTATTGATATATGTCAAGAACACCGGGAGGGTGAAGATCGCATCCACGGTGGATGCTCTGGTCGATAACGAACCCAAGATCTCGGGAGTGAACCTTACCGTCCTTGAAGGAGGAGACTGGGACCCGGGCAAGATCCTCAAGATCGATGTGGATGTGAACCTCGCAGCGGGTGAGCATACGGTCAAGGTGATCATAGAGAACGGTCAGTCGGACAGGATAACATTCAGATTGTGAATAATATGAAAGATTGTATTCAACGAACAGGAAAGGCTCCGGGCAGGGGCTGTTCATCCGAACACTCTACAAGCGTATGGGTGGTGGGGCTATATGCCTGACAAGGATGTGGATATATATTCTATCCAGGTTGAAAGGGACGAGCTTCACGAACAGCTGGGCGGAGGCTTTCCCCGTGGGACCATCTGCTACATGTCGGGCGCTCACTCTGCCGGAAAATCCGTTATCTCACAGCGGTTGGCCTATGGTCTCCTGGACAACGATTTCACCGTGACTTATATCTCGACAGAGCTGTCCACGAGAGAGTTCATCGATCAGATGTATTCTGTGGATTACAGGATCGCAAGTGCCCTTCTAAAGGACAAGCTGATCTTCATCCCGGTCTATCCCTTACTGTCCAACCTAAAGAAGAAGGATGATTTCCTGGGGAAGTTAATGGGAGCGGAGAACCTGTTCGATTCTGATGTGATCGTGATAGATACACTATCTGCCCTCCTTGCTTCCAGCTACCTCGGTGGAATGTCGGTGAGTTCGTTCCTTCAATTCCTCAAAAGGCTTTCCGCCCTCGGGAAAGTGGTGATACTGACTGTCGATCCAGATGAGGTCTCCAGGGAGCTCTCGGATCCTTTCAAATCAGCGGCAACAGCATACTGGAACCTCAATGTGAAGATGGTCGGAGGAGCAATGGCAAGGATACTGTCGATCATGAGGTTCGGCAATTCGAAGAACCCCTTCGAGGAGAATATCGGCTTCAAGGTGACGCCGGGGATCGGGATCGTGATAGAGATAACAACAGTAGGGTGAATGAAAGATGGACCAGAAGATGTTGATGGCTCTGAAGAACAACCCCCATCTGGGTATGTACCTGGACAGGTACAAGAAGAAGACCGGTAAAGAGCCGTCCTTCCAACAACAGGTAAGCAGGGATGCGATGGACCCGGAAGGTTATGATGTCCTTTACCCCGTTGGCGATCCAATATTCATCCATGTTCACGGGTCCAAGAGAGAGGGTGCTTTCTACGATGCCATCGAACCACAATTGACCAAGGAGGAGATAAAGTTCAAGAACGAGATAATCGAGCACCTCTTTCTCAAAGCGGGTTACGAACCGGTTCACCGGAGTAAACAGGAATTCGAGATGATGATAGACAAGTTGATAAAAGAATCAACAAAGATCATAAAGAAGGGTGAGCCGAGGTCCAGGAAATCGGTGCTGAATCCGAAACCAAAGGTTTTCGTGACAAAAGATGAAATGTCCAAGATCCGCTACTATATCAAGAGGGATATTCTCGAATCGGGTCCTCTGGAGCCGCTTCTTCGTGACCCGTACATTGAGGATATTCATGCCATTGGAATAGAGCCGTTCTTCCTGATCCACAAGATCTTCAAGACAATGAAGACGAATGTCGGGTTCAAGACGGCAGAAGAGGCGGATGCCTATCTCCGTGGAATGTCGGAAAGGATAGGCCGTCCCGTTTCGATGGCAAGACCCATTGTCGATGCCGCACTCCCGGATGGTTCCAGGTTGAACCTCATATATTCCGATGATGTCTCAATAAAGGGGCCATCCTTCACGATCAGGAAATTCGCAACCGAACCTTTGTCTATCGTGCAGCTCGTGAAATGGAACACACTTTCCTCAGAGGTGGCGGCATATCTGTGGCTTGCTCTCGAGAACGGGATGTCAATTTTCGTATGTGGTGAAACAGCATCGGGCAAGACCACCACGCTGAACGGCATGCTCCCATTTATACAGCATGATGCGAAGATATTCACCGTCGAGGATACAGCCGAGGTCCAGCCTCCTCACGAAATATGGCAGCAGCTTCTGACTAGGGAGACGGGACCGGAGGAATCCAGGGTCGATATGTTCGCCCTTCTCAAGGCGGCACTGCGTTCCCGTCCAAATTACATCATAGTCGGTGAGATCAGAGGCAAAGAGGGTGCGATCGCATTCCAGGCCATGCAGACAGGTCATCCTGTCATTGCAACGTTCCATGCAGCGGACATCGTAAAGATGATACAGAGGTTCTCCGGAGACCCGATCAATGTCCCTATCAGGTTCATGGACAATTTGAACATCGCTCTCTTCCAGATGGCGGTGTATCAGAAGGGAAAAACGCTCAGAAGGGTTCTCGGGATCTCTGAGATACTCGGTTATTCAAAGGAACTGGGCGGTGTGCTTACAAAAGAGGTATTCCACTGGAATCCCACAAGGGATGTTCACCGTTTCAGGGGCAGAAACAACTCGTTCATACTCGAGAACAAGATCGCAATGATGCAGGGCCTTCCAGACAAGAGGGAGATATACAAGCAGATGGACCTTAGGGCGAGGATAATCGACGAGCTGGCTGTGAGAAACATTGTGAAGTACAAGGATGTGAGGGAGCTCGTGGAAAAGTTCCAGATGTTCGGGGTTGAATCCCTTCCGTTCGAACTGGATTGAGGTGCCATGTCATGATAGAGATGAAGAGGGTCCTGATGGGGATGGAAACCCCGATCGACCAATACGTGATCCGTTTTGCCCTCCCCATCATCGCAACCTGTTTTATATCCCAGCAGATACTTCTCTGGTTCTTTCCTGCTGTAAAAGAAAGCATCGTCGGTATCATAATTCTCGTGATGATGCCCGTGGGCGGAATTATCTTTGTGGTCCTGAAACCGATACTGGAGGCGGACAGGAAGAGGACCGAGATAGATGACAACATGCATCTTTTCATAACAAGGATGGGAGCTCTGTCAACATCGAACCTACCAAGAAAGAGACTTTTCGAGATCCTGTCGAAGGTGGAGGAATACGGTGCTCTCTCCCAGGATATCGGCAGGATCTATGTCCTGATGGAACATTGGAACCTGGCGCTGCCGGAAGCTGCAAGGCACATTGCAAAAAGAACCCCTTCCATCATACTGGCGGATTTCCTGGAGAGGATGGGACATGCGGTCGAGACCGGTGAGGATTTCCACAGTTTCCTGTCAAAGGAGCAAACAGTGGTAATGAACGATTACCAGATCCACTACGAGGGTGCGCTGAAGGGAATGGACCTCATCAAGGAGATATTCGTTTCTCTAGTTGCCTCTTCCATGTTCATGATCA
>JAYEPK010000089.1:0-5634 GCA_034723935.1 Thermoplasmatota archaeon | reverse complement strand
CAAATCCGACAACCTCCTGGAACCTTTCCGAGATCCTTGATATCATCTCAACGGACCCTTCTATGAAATTACTCGGATCGACTCCCTTTTGTCGTGCTATCAGCGAAAGCTTCTCCATTACCAATTCATTGACCCTCTCAAGGTCAAGGATCATTCCCAGGTCATATACGTCCTTGAACCTCTCCCTGCCGAATCCGTGAACATTGCATGTTGCAAGTATCTTATCCGCTATCAGATCCTCGATACTGGAATGGATGGTTTCAAATCTGAATTGTGGCTTTTCATATCCCAATACAAGGAAATCGGGTTCCATTTTCATGGGTTTGATTGCCGGGAGCCATGAATTCTTGAAATTTATCTGGATCCTCTGTTCGATCCCCTGGATCGTGTTCTCACCTGCCCTGATCATCTCATTGAACCTTGAAGGCATCCTCCTGATGAATGTCATCGTTCCGGTTTGATCATCAATGAATTTGAATTCCATAGTACCAAATTCAATTCCCCTGATCTTTGCAACCCTATCCTCATTTCTTGATCTTACATTCACATCCTCGATGATATCCCGGATGGAATTGGGATTGCCTGCCTTGGAATTGAAGTCAAGATCGACAGAAGCCCTTTGCAGGCCATAAGGCAACCAGGATTGAACGCATGTTCCTCCCTTAAAAACGAAACTATCGACGTCAGAGAATAATGAGAGAGTATCATAATGCCAGAACATTATCTCCGCAGACCTTGCAGGTATGCCGGTCTCTTTTTGGATCTCTCTGAATCTCAACTGTGTCAATTGCTCACGTTTCCACGTTTTGATGATTGAGAGTATTTCCATCTTCTCATCATGCGTAAGATTGATTCTCATCATTTCACCCCAGAACCGTGTTTAGTGCCATATCCACGGACCGAATGACATCTTTATCATGGGGGCCGTGGAAGCCATATATGTCATCAAAGTTGGATAATCGATCTGAAATGATCGATAGGGCTGATCCAAAAATATTCTCGATTTCTTGTTCTTTGGCATATTCCATCAAATTTTGAAGATCAACAGATCTATTAACAGCATTTTGAACAAGTAGGAGGAATATCGGATATTTTCCACATTCTTCAGTCTTAATGGAATCGACCATTCCTCTTTCCATGGATGAGATCCATACTTCAGCACCGGATATGTTCCTTCTCTGTACATCTTTCGGGATATTGTTCGTGGCCTGCCATCTGAGCACATATTCCGTAGATTCCTTGATCGCATCAAGCATTCGTTCTTTTCTCGTGTTTTGTTTCTTCACCATGATAAGTATACATTTTTCATCAACATCGATCGGAATTCCATTCTGACATGCACTTGCATAACCTGTGATATAGTAATCTATACCGAGAATCCTGTCTACAGAACGGAGAATAGTCTGCTGTTCATTCATGTAACCTTCGGTGATGAGTATCAGATCCTTTATCGATTCAATAAAAGGAAAATCCGGATCGAGCGATATCTTTTTCCTTTCTTCCATTAATGCTCCAAGAGCGATCAGTTGATCTGTCTGTTCGTAAACCGGTCCAGTTCCAGTTTCTATCAATCCGGCCAATCTGTTCCGGGATAACGATTCACCTTCGATTGTCAAGGTCTTCAGGATCCGTATCTTGGTCCTTGTTCCCAGTAATTGTTCGAGGAATGAGGTCCTGTTCATGAAGAAATAATGTCGGGGGTAGTATTAAAAATTTACTTTATTCAGTAAGATTGTGGTTTGTTTACTTATTAAAGTAATTTGCCCCAGGGTCTTTTTTAATCTCCAGATCAGAGATTTGAATAACCAAGTAAAATGGAGCGCCAAGTGGAAATTACCATTTTACGGGACCATAAAAACAAGTGTAATTCTTATTATCTGTTTTCATATCAGAGAGATATTGTCACTCAAAATTCGAGATAAATAGAAGACTAATAATTGTGTAAGATCACAAGATGTACACTGGTTCAAAACAGAAATTACAAGAAAAACACCCGAATTTGAGCCAATTTCACCTACAACTATAGATACGATGTCTTTTGTGGGTCGGGCTAACCACAAAATGGTGAACCAGTTATGAAATTTGAAGAATTGAATTTGAACCCGATCCTTCTGACACAGGTCAAGAGGATGGGGTACACCGAAACCACTCCAATACAATCGCGTTCGATCCCTAAAATAATGCAGGGAAAGGACATCCTAGGTCAAGCCCAAACAGGAACGGGAAAGACCGCTGCTTTTGCTCTTCCTTTGCTTCATCGTCTTCTCAAGCTTCCCCGCGGAACTATCAGGGCACTCATCATCGCTCCTACAAGGGAGCTTGCAGAACAGATACACACATCCTTCGGAGAACTTGCAAAGGCGACCTCTATCCGATCCGTAACAGTTTACGGTGGAGTTAGTATAGGTACTCAGAAAACGAATCTCCGGAGAAAGCCTGACATTGTTGTTGCTTGCCCGGGAAGACTCCTGGACCACATGAGGAACCATACGATCGATCTCTCAAGGATAGATACCCTGATCCTGGATGAGGCAGATCGAATGCTCGATATGGGTTTCCTGAAAGATATCCGTGCGATCTTAAAAGAACTGCCAAGAAAAAGACAGACCATGTTATTCTCGGCCACACTCACCAAGGACATAAGGCATCTCGCCACCGATTTCATGCATTGTCCAGTAAGCATAGATATTGGTCACAGTGCTCCGGCAGAAACTGTATCCCATGCCCTTTACCCAGTATCCCAGCATCTGAAGTCCAAGCTCCTCATAGAGCTCCTCAGGAAGACCGATGCAAGGTCAGTAATAGTTTTCACCCGTACAAAGCACAGGGCTAAAAGAGTTGGAAAACAGCTCAACGATGTCGGCTTCAAAACGGTATCCCTCCAGGGGAACCTTTCCCAGAACAGACGCCAAGCAGCTTTGGAAGGATTCAGGAACGGAACATATCAGATCCTCGTTGCAACTGATATCGCTGCCCGAGGGATCGATGTCTCAACTATATCGCATGTTATCAACTTCGACATGCCTGACACAGTTGATGCTTACACTCATAGAATAGGCAGGACCGGCAGAGTGGGACGAACTGGAGACGCATTTACTCTGGTGACCAGGGATGATCGGCTCATGGTGGAGACCATCGAGAAAATGATTGTATCCAAGATCGAGCAGAGGACAATGGATGGTTTCAACTACGATGCACCGGCTCCAAACAGACCCCATTCCCGTGATAGGAACCATAAATTCCAAGGTGGCAGTAAGAGAAAGACAAGTAATTTCCAGAAGACCCCTTCCCGAGAGTATTCTCGAAAGAAAGTAAGGCCTTCAAGTCAGGGAACAAAAATCCTTTATCGTTCAGTTCACAGATGATAACCAACGATCTCTGCGATCAGATATCATGATGCGAATATGATCTGATAAATGAAGTTGAATTACTTGCTGAACTAATTCATGATGGTGGTATCTCCTTCAAGAGCGAGAAGGATCTGGCCAGATCGAAAAGAGCCGCATGGTTGACCCAATAATTCTTCGCTGGATTCTCCGCAGTCTGCGGATTGGTCAGAATATTCGCTCTGATCTTATAAGAACGATCTCAACCCATTCATCACGATAGATCATGTGGCATCGGGGGATTCAGAGGGACAGACGTTCGATATTTGCGGGGATGTCCCCAATGCAGAGGGTGCTGTCAGCTACGAATGGTACAAGGACGGTGTTCTCTTTGAAGAAGGTGTTGATAACGTTCGGATGACCTTCTCCGAGTCAGGGAGACATTTCATCGGACTTTCAGTTGAGGATTCAGAAGGAAAGACCGGTTATTGTGAAGAGATAGTATGGATCTCTTTCGACACGAATCCTACTATCCACTTCAGATATTCTGACATTGATCATGATCCTTCTATGATCGAATTCAAATGTTGGATCTTTGAAGGTGATGGGCCGTTCACCTGTATATGGGATTTCGGGGATTTGAGCTCTGTTACTTCGGTTCCCATCTTTGGTACAAGACCATGGGTTTATTCAAGCATATCTCATTATTATAGCGATCCCGGAGAATACATGGTAACTTTAACCGTGATCGATGAGGACGGGGATGAAGGGTATTATTGGGATACCATCACTTTGGACGAAATCGAAGAATGGTGACAATATAGTTCATCATTCCGTAAAGAATGACTTGCATTTGATGATAATATAACAAAAAGTAGGACCGCAAAACGGGCCCTTTTCCTTTGCTCCTCGATAATCTCTCTTGAAGGCATTCAGTAGAGTTTCTATCATCCGGGGAGCCCAAAGAGATAAAATTCATTCATCTTAAAACCCCTGATCTCCTGACCAAAGAGGGGAGCAAAGATCAAGAAAAGATGTCGGTCTCGGATACGGATCGCTCCCCTTTCATCACGGGAGCATTTATTTATCATTTGTAGACCATTTACTACAATGGGAGAACCGGAGATGGAGAAAGGGATCGAGATGGAAGAAACAGAAGAAGAGAGAGATGAAGGAACGGGATATGTGCCGGAGAACGAGAAACCGAAGTTGAAGAATGCGGTGTTCTTCGGTATGCTGGCAATTCTGATGCTGGTCATATCAACCATCATGAACATTATATGGGGAGGATATGAGCTCTCACAATACAACAACGATTCCGGATACGATGTCTACATGAAACTGTACCTGGGTCACAATTTCATTATCGTGGGGCTTTACATAGCGTTCATCGTGCTTTTTCTGATATTCCTCGTTAAGATGTACAGGTCCAGTCATGTCTTTGGAAAGCTCTTCAAGAGGTTCGTTCTCCTTACCATCATCTTCTACGGGGCATATATGATCATGAACTTCTTCATATCTCCCACGATCATGGGAACCCTTCAATTCCTATGGATAATTGGGATCATGCCGTACGGCGTTGTAGAAGGTAGTGGAGCCTTCTTCCAGGTGGTGATCATGTTTACCTTCATGCTGTTACTTATCATACCTGTGGCTCCCCTGGCAAGCAAGAAGGAGGGAAGGGTAATCTCATACATGGCAATCGTTTACGTAGCAGGTCTGACCCCCTTGTACGAGATAACCTTTCAGTTCATGGAGGCGAGGACCGCCCTCATATTGTACCTTGCACTATATCTCCCATTGGTCCTCGTTGTTTATTGCATGTTCCTGTTCACATACAACTCCATCTGGAGATCGCTTCCGGGGAGAATGTTGAAGGTTGACTGGAGGAAGTTGAAGGACAAGAGGTCCGTTACCACTATCGGGAGATATACAAGGAGGTACATCTCCTTCATCAAACCGAATCCTTACAGGTCCCTGATACCAGTGGTGGTGATCGCTCTTCTCTACGGAGGGGTGATGGGCGTCATGGCCAAGGACCCCTTCGAAAGGTTAGATGATGGATCGTCGGGGATCTTTGAATTCCTCGAAGATATCGATATAGGACCTGCGGACGAGACGTTCTTGTTATCGGAGGAGCTGGGTGAAGGCGAGGAGATCATCCACAACTTCGGGGCAAGTGGAAACGTTTCAGGTGTGATAGCGGAGCTCAGGTGGACGGACGAGAATGACCTCTTCAGGAGGGAGAACCAGCCGGACACGTTCAAGATCATCCTCGTGGGCGGGGGGCAGACAGATACATCAATGG
>JAYEPK010000088.1:0-1195 GCA_034723935.1 Thermoplasmatota archaeon | reverse complement strand
AAGAGGAGAAGAATTGATAGGAAAAGGGGCCTTTTTGATAGATATAGGGAAAGTCTGCTCTCAGTTTATATATCCCAACTTCGGCAAATGCACTCATAAGGAGGAAAAGTCCCCCTTAGGAGGCTGAAAAAAATGAAAAGAGCTTTGATCGCATTTGGTGCCCTCGGAGCGGTCCTCACTTTACTCTTGACGTCCGCTGTCTTGGGTAATGAGAGCATCGCAACCGGGGAGGATAAAGAACAGACTGGCAGCAGCAGGTACAACTTCTTTGAAGCCTGGCCCAGCAATTCAGAGGAGAATGGAACGAATATTCCGACTCCGTACTTTCAATCAGAATACTGGGCCAATAGTGAAGATGGCCTTTCTGAAGCAGAAATAAATATGGATGATGATCCGGAAGATAATGACCCATATGGCCATCTGGTGAAAAGGAGTTACCACTTCCTCACTACCGGATTCGTATCCCAGCACTGTGACTGGGCCAAGCTCCCTCAGGTGAGATCGATCTACACAGCGAACTCATCAGGGAGATGGATGTACAACAATCTCCCGCGAATAAATGCGACTGGAGAGGCCAGGATCATCGATCGCGATGGGGACGGCGTGGCAGAACTCGTGATATGGAAACATATCATAGCGAAAGATAACGTATTGGACGATACCAATGGGTCCATTATTTCCCGGCTGTCCGGAAATGCAAGTGTTCTGCCGGTCGATGTCAACACCTCCGTGGTCAGGAACTCGGCTTTTGTCCTGATATACATGGACAGGGACGGCGACGGCACACCCGAGATCATCATCCTGTCATACTGGAACAGGATAAGAGTGATCTTGTCGCCAGGGAACATCCCCATCGCTGGTTACAATTTCAACTGGAAAGGATCCGCTTATGATATGGATGACGATGGGGCCTGGAACGTGGAATCCTTCAGAACTTCGGAACTTTTCAAGATGGACATGGACAACGACGGCTTCGATGAGATCATCAAAGGACACGAAGCGACCTACAGAAGAATTGACCGTGCGGGAAGACCGATCTGGGATCGGATCTCGGCCACTGCTTTGAACAAGCTCTACATCGACAGGAACTCTGACGGGAACCCGGAGATCCGATCCGGCAGGACCGTCACAGGCTGCATGGTAGATCGCAACGGAGACCTTTTACCCGAGCTCATCAAAATAAGGGTAACGAACG
>JAYEPK010000087.1:0-1195 GCA_034723935.1 Thermoplasmatota archaeon | reverse complement strand
TCCGGAACCAATGTTTTATTTGCAGCACAAGCCGAGTTTGAATCGGATTCGTCATCCACCGAGACCAGGCCCGCGATAGCTGTATTTGATCTTCATCACAATAGAATGAGCCTTATTCCTGTTCCCGTCTCCGGTTTCGATATGTTCAACGAGAACATCGTTTATTCCACAGATGACGGTAACCTAGGTGTGTATGACATCAATGTGATGTACAACAAAGTGTTGTTCGAAGGATTTGATCCGGGAACTCCTTCCATACATAAGAATACGTTCTGCTGGCTCAATGACACCGGATCAGGAAACAACGATGTCACCTTTTATTCCCAGTTCTTCGAGATCGAATCATTTTCGACCGGTTTTGAAATGATGAGGTCCAGCAAAGTTATTCCGGTTGATGAATTGACCTCCGATTTCGGCACAGATGTCCTGAACTACCTGTATGGCAAGACCGTCGATACAGTATATGTCATGGAGATCCATTCCAAGACACCGCTTGATATCCAGGTGGATAACCTTGAGATCAATATGGAATTCATCATGGACCCGCTCGACCCGGATTCCGATTATGATGATATCAGTGATGGAGAAGAGATTGTGACCTTTGCAGGTGTGGACATTCTTGAATGTGAGGATGCTCAGATATTCAAATCATGGAATCCCACCTATACAAAAGAGTTCCTTCCGATCGATGATGAAGGACTGGTGACCACAGCCGGTTACGGTTTCTTCCAATCACGATCAGTTTCCTTGATCAGCTCTGATGATGAGGGCACTATTTTGGATTCGTATATCAAGATGAGTTACACCCCCCACAAGACCGGAACCTACAGGTTCAGTCTTAACTATCCAACAGAAACCCGGATGGATAAACTTGTCGGGACCATGGTGCCAGGTAACCTTCCCAAGACAGAATTACTTCCTCAGGGATCTTTGAACGTGACTGACCTTGAACTGAACTATTCGGAAGCAAAATACCTTGCAGATACCATGACAGAATCTTTCCAGATGAGGGTGTATTATTCGTATTCCGAGATCAACCCGATCGAATATTCGAATGTATCAACTTACCAAGAAAATGTGAACATCGTGAAGGTCGTCAATCTCTCTACGGACCCGGATGATACACCTGAAAAGGTTGCTGTTGGTGAATTAACTGCCGAGGGTGAGTATCTATTGAAAGGAGGTGAGACCTACT
>JAYEPK010000086.1:0-1201 GCA_034723935.1 Thermoplasmatota archaeon | reverse complement strand
AGTGACGTTTTGGGAGTATCCAACTAATACAATTTCGTTCCCATCGTTTGGATGGATGTCCCCTATCCTTATCTCGTGTGCCCTTGCACTGTCCATGAAGATGTCCTTTGCCGTCCATCCTCCTCCGAAGGTGCCAGTTATCTGAACCAATCTGGTTGAATAGCCGTATGAATAGATCTCATTTCCGGGAACATTGGGATCCACATCTCCGACCCAGACACCTCTTATCTTGTTTGTGTCCGTGAATATCTCCTGCATGTCCCATTCGTCCCCATTCCTCTTGAACCCCAATACTTTGAACGTATCCGTTCCGGCATAGATCTCCAGTCCGGGAGTGCTTGTATCAACATCGCCGACAGCGACCCTTGCCATCGGCTCGTCCGGGTTCTCGTAGATGACTTCGTATGTCCAACCGTCCGATCCACCATAGGCGATCGTAACGTTCCCCGATTTGGACACTGTCACCAGTTCGAGTCCGGGTCTATCGGTAAGGATGTCTGCGATGACGACCTTTCTGACATTGTATCCGTCGTGGAAGATGAGCGAAGAGTTCCATGCATTTGCATTCTGATCATACCATATCATGTATGCTCTGCCTGTCCCCGTTCCGTCATCGGCGAACGTTGTAAGGATACCCTCTTCTCCGGGAATGGTCGGATCGACATCACCGATATCACATCCGTGGATGAGCCTGGAGAATGTGAACGCCCTTTCCGCGTTCCAGGTGGCACCGCTCCTGCTCAGCACCGTCGCGGTTCCCTCTCCCGGGTTGATCTCTTCTGTTCCCGAGCTGAGGCCGGATACAAGTATCTCGTTCCCTTCAAGGTCCGGCCTTATATCGCCGATGGACGGTGTCAGCTGCTGTCCCGGTGTGTTCCAGATATCATCGTAGGTCCAACTCTCTGTCGTATCGTCGTAGTATCCGATGTACACTTTCTCATCCCTTGCGACCCAGACCATCTCGTTCCCTTCATGGCTTGATACCACATCACCTATGGCGATCCCATCGATACATTCCAGATCATCAGAGCCAACGAATGCGTATCTTGCCTCCCAGCCAGATGGTGAAACGAGAGTGACGTTTTGGGAGTATCCAACTAATACAATTTCGTTCCCATCGTTTGGATGGATGTCCCCTATCCTTATCTCGTGTGCCCTTGCACTGTCCATGAAGATGTCCTTTGCCGTCCATCCTCCTCCG
>JAYEPK010000085.1:0-5688 GCA_034723935.1 Thermoplasmatota archaeon | reverse complement strand
CGAATCTTCCGGCCCTCCCCTCCCGGAGGAGACCCTTGCCTCCCTTGTGACCATCTCAATATCCTCTCCGGAAACACCATGTCCGGAAGGGTCGACCAGTGATAGAAAAGGGGAGGAGAGCGAATTGACGATGGCAGACCTCGGAAGGCCATCGAGCGCTGACCTGACAAGGGACATCACGGAAGCTACCAGGGGAACGCGCTCGAGAGGGAGATCCTTTCCAATGTCCAGGTCCAGATCGAACTCCTCGCCGGCGGGTCTCAGGAGATCATCATATCTCTTCCTGTCCGGCAGGACGATGGCGAACCTTGACTGGTCGATCCCCTCCACTGAGCTCCTTCTCTTTATCTCCCCTGCGACCTTCCGGATGCAGTCCATGGGGTCCCTGCCGATGATTGCCGGGTAGGTCCTGTCCGAGACCAATCTCGAGGAGAGGGGAGCGCTCTCGGGAGGGACCGAAGGTTCTACCTGCGGCCTCCCATCTTCGTCGTTCATCAGCCAGGGAAGAGATCTCGACGCGTGCTCCCTGATCATCACCCGATCGGAACGCAGTATCAGCTCGTCCAGGAGGGCGCGGTGGGTTCGCGGAGGGTTCCCCGGCATGTATATACCAATACCGGACCATTCAAGGTCCGAACCTCTCAACATCTTCAGGGCCTCGTCCGCGATCATATCGCTGTCCAGCATGCTCATCTCCCTGAGCTTCTTCAGATAATCCGAGAAGACATCCGCCAGCTCCCGGGACCTGTGACCCCTTGACCTGCTTTTCAGCTGTTCGAGGGAGATACCATCCTTGATGAGCTCGCCGATGGTCCTTGATACGGCCCTCGCCATTCCGCTTCGGACCTCATTTCCGGCTGCAAGATGCTTCCATTTCCTGCTTTCCATTATCTCCAGCACGATGAGGTCCCTTGTTGTGAGGTCCATTACCGGAAGTTCAAGACCGCATCTGTCCAGTATGTTCCTTGCAATGCCTCCGATGGTCAGGATCCCACCTGTCAGGCCTCCGCCTGACAGTGCAACGTTTAGCTTTGCTTCCTGACACATGCGTCTGGTGGGAAGGACTATGAGAACATTTGATGCATCGTCCAGGGTTCCGGTCAGCAGCGTTCGGACAAGTTCCATTCCCCCATCACCGCCGGTTACCCATGCGGTATCAATTCTTGAAGGGTCCTTTCCTGTTTCTAGTGTCAATCCCTGCTCACCTGACCGGTAACTGGACCTAGGGACCATCTCTGGCATTATAAATGCCGGTGGGTGGGGGAGGGGCAAATATACTTCATATTATCAGATGAGGTCCGACATATCCTGCGGTATGACCAGGATCGGGGTGTCAAGGTCGCTCATCAGATCGAATGTGACCCACTCGGCGATCAGCCTGTTGGCCGATGCACCGACAAGGACCAGATCGGCCTTGTGCTCAACGGCGAACCTCTTCAATACCTCCACAAGCTCCCCGCTCGTGAAGAACGACTGGACCGGCACACCTGCTTCCTTGCCTCTCTCCTCGAAGTACTTGAGAGCTGCCCAGCCCTCGGATTCCTTGTTCGTCGCAACAAGGAACTTCGGGTCCCTGACGTGGACCACGAGAACCTCGGCATTGAACCTCTTTGCCACCTCGATGATGTAATCTCCTCGTTCCTTCGCTGCGAAGTATCCCGAGGTCGGGACCAGTATCTTCTTTCTGCTCTCTGTCATCTCTATCCCTACCTGTTTCATCTGGAATAAACCTTTGGCCTTCATTTCCTGTCGCCTTCGAACCTGGAACCTGCCCTCAGGGTCCCGAGGTCGGCCATCCTCTCTGCGAAGGCATCGTGCTTGTGTATCGATTCCTCCGAGATGGATCTGACATGGATCGTCACATCATCCGGAAGGTTCGAGTAGGTCTCAAGGAGATCATCGATAATATCCCTTACGATATCCTCAACGAACTTGGGGTTAAGGTGCGCATCCATGACGATCTTTGCCTCACCCTTTCTCTTCAGTATCTCGAATGTGGGGGAGGAGAGGTTCCTCTCGATCAGCTCTATGAGATCGTTCGCCTCTATCTCCAGCTCATTGTTCCAGCCTATCTCGATATAGGCCCTGTTCTTCTGATTGTGGGTGGGAACGGGGATCATATCCAGTATTGATATCTTCTCTTCCGAGATCCCTTTTTCCTTCAGCTCGGTCTTCAATATTTCCCTGATGTTCTCCATGGCACACGGGCATGCCGAAAGGCCGGAGACCTCGACACCGATCTTCCTGTGCGGCTTTCCTCCGCCCCTTGTAATGCTCGCTTCCGCCATGATCCGGTAGTTTTCCATCACTTCTCTATTATCAGGCGATATCTTCTCGAGAAAATAGTCCGCTTCGAGCTTGACATCGGCATAGGTCGCATATTCGTGCGATCTCAGAAGTTCACCCGCTATCCTTTCTACAAGGCGTTCGAGGGAGTCGTTCTCGACGTTCACCGCCATGTCTATTGCCCTGTTTATTACCTCGACATGCCTGGACATGTGAGAGCCTTTCTGCTCGGAGGGCAGGTTCACGGATATGTCGAACTCGGGTACCAGTCTTATGGTATTGCCGTGCCTTTTTATCGTAACAGGTCTCTTTATTCCGGATACTCCCACCCTGCTGAGGATGAAGCTCGATTCCATTTTCTTACCCTGTATGTCGGTCAGATCCGTCATTGTATCACTCCAATATCTCCCTGATCCTCTCTGCGATCGGGTAGGCCGCGGAGAACGCAGATGTTCCGTTCTCGAGGGTGTCCGAAGAGAATAATCCGTCAAGTACCGGATCCAGCCTCTCACTTCCTCCACCTGTGAAGAGTCCGTGAGCACAGCAGGCATATACCTCTTTCGCACCCTGTTCCTTCAGGGCTTCCTGGGCCCGGTATATGGTCCCCCCTGTGGCGATGATATCATCGACTATGCAGACCACCTTGCCCCTGATGTCGAGTTCCTTGGAAGCGATCCTGACCGTGCTTCCGTCTATCCTGGTCTTTTCCAGATGGTCGAAACCGGCCCCAAGTACCTCCGCGGCTTCCCTGGCATATCCTATTGCTCCCTTGTCCGGGGAGAGCACATGGTCAACGTTTGCGCTCCTCAGGAACTCACCTGTGACCTTCATAACGGATACGTTGGAGGCCGATATCACATCGGTGAACTCGTCGAGCGTGGCCTCCTTGTGAAGGTTCACGCAGATGATGTGATCGATATTTTTCTGCAGATGATGCGCCATGGTCCGTGCCGAAAAGGATTCTCCCTCCCTGAAGATGCGGTCCTGTCTGGCGTAGCCGAAGTACGGGATCACACCGATAACCGTCCTTGCACCCAGGTCCTTTGCAAGCTGCGAGAGGAAAAGGAACTCCACCGCGTTCTCGTCCGGATAAGTTGACTGGACGATCACGATATCCTGTTCCTTGATATTCTCAAGGACCCGGATGTAGAGCTCCCTGTCGGGAAACCTCCTGATCTCCCTTCTGACCATACTGACATCCAGTATCCCTGACAGGTTCTCACTGATCGCCATGTTGGAGGTTCCGGCTAATATCCTCATTATGCTACCCGCAACCAAAGAACGAATACTTGTAAAAATATGTTTTGAAAGAAAGATCGGCTCTGTGTTGTCACAGGAGATGCGAGACAATTCATGTATCTCATGCTATTCGCAATTTATCCAAGCGTCATTGACAGGGGAGCGAATGAAAGTGAAACCTCTTCATTATCATCGGTCGATAATTATTGCTTCGACCTTCTCATCGCAATCGGAATAATCTGCTGTTTTCTGGTATGCCGGATCAACCTGTTCATAATAGGAATCTTCCTGACCATATTGAACCTGTCTCGATCTCTTCTTCCTGATCAGGATCAACAAGAAAAATGTTACGATCATGACAGATATCACCGTGGCGATCAAAACAATTATCACTGTTCCGATATCACCTTTTTCATCATCCTGTCCCGGCTCGTATATGCCCATATCCTTGTTCATGTAAGGCTCGAAAAGGACATCCGCCTCATCAGCCTGAACGATCTCCATTATCTCTTCTCTATCCGTTGTTCCCCAGTAGTTGTATCTGAAGTCCAGTGTATCCTTCTGGGAAGCTCCATAGTAAATTATCTCGGTATCCACGATGCAGTTGTTCATTTTCTTGGTGCAATCTTCAATGTCGAAGTTCAGGAAATACCAGTCCTTCTCGTTCACTATGTCGCATCCGGACAGCGTGAAATTCCCCCAAAGAAATACACTTGAATCTCTTATCGTGTTGTCTTTGAATTCCACGACTTGAGAAGATGTTGATTTCAACATTACAAGGCAGTCATCCCTAATCTGGTTCCCAACAAGCTTGAAATAATCAGATTGGGTGGCAAGATACGAGTAATTTCCTTCAATGACATTATTTTCAAATACAAAAGACCCGGCATTTGATGCAGTTATTCCATGTAATGAATTGAAATCGGTGGCTGATCGAAATGTACAATTCCTTATAACGACTTCACATTTCTCTCCATAAACAGCTCCAGCACTCGCTCCAAAGGATTCATGAAAAATGCAGTTCTCCATTATCAGATCATTTCTTGCATCAACACATCCATACTCGATAACACAATGCTTCATCGTCAACAAGCTCTCTTCACCCTTCTGATCAATATATCCCCAGGAACCTTTCTTTGGTTCTGATAAATTGCTCGTGAAGGTGATAGGAGATCCTTCGGTTCCTATTGCATTTAGAGAACCATAGACATTTATTCCGTATTTATCTGTGAAATGAATGGTTACTCCTGGTTTAATAATCAAGGAATAATTATGAGGAATATTATAACTACTAATATAAAAATCCCCATCACCATCAGCATACCCCCGATAATATTTCACCCAAACTATTCCTTCACCATTGTTCGAATAACTGGATATTGGTCCTTCTGTATTTACATCCCATACTTCAGTAACAATTTTATCTCTATCCTCTAAGCCATTTACATTAATTTCTTCCTTTGAAAAACCTGTCATACCAAATATTGATACTAACAAGATAATAATAAAATAAACTCTATTTTCTTTCACATTTTTACCTCTTGAAACTTGTAGGATCTAATGGATTAGATATCTGGGAATAGTCTGGATCTCCTGATCCATCTTCAGCTTTACAATAATCATCATGATAGGGCCATCTTCCAAAATCATCCCTTAACTCGTCCCCATCGTTCACGCCATCACCATCGGTATCCGCTTCAGTGGGATCAAGAGAGAGCATTATCCATTCAGATGAGCTGGAATAATGCTTGAAGAAATGGAGGATATTGCTGTTTGCATCAATGTCGCCATAATCAAAATTCCAAAGTTCATCAGATCTAAACATTCCAGTTCCCCAAAATTGCAGTATAGTTCCCTTCTGTTTTCCAACACTTGATCCACATTATCATTTATTATTCCTTTGATGCCAAGATCAGACATCTTCAATGATCGCTTCGACCTTCTCATCGCAATCGGAATAATCTGCTGTTTTCTGGTATGCCGGATCAACCTGTTCATAATAGGAATCTTCCTGACCATATTGAACCTGTCCCGACCTCTTCTTCCTGATCAGGATCAACAAGAAAAATGTTACGATCATGACAGATATCACCGTGGCGATCAAAACAATTATCACTGTTCCGATATCACCTTTTTCATCATCCTGTCCCGGCTCGTATATGC
>JAYEPK010000084.1:0-1212 GCA_034723935.1 Thermoplasmatota archaeon | reverse complement strand
GAAATCCTGACATGATCAAACTCCATTGCTAAGTTTTATCTTTACTACAATATGAACCTTATGGTTAATGAAATACTAGCCGAAAAAGATGAACTTGAGGAACATGAAGGCACTAACCGAGAAATAAAAAGAAAAGTGGTATTGATACGGCCACACCAATGAGGATCGTAACGAAGTTGACAGTATTGTTCGTCAAGATGCCCCTCTTCTGAAGTGTCGCTCCAAGCAGGCTGTCCAGCTGGCATCCCGACCAACCGATGAAAACTGCCATAACAATGACAAGGACACTCGCATCCAGCCCATGAGGGCCAAGAGTGGTCAACCTATCGGTTATCAGGAAATAACCAATTGTTGAGATGAGGAGGGCCCCCAGGAACGCTGCAATGTTCCCTAGCAGGGAAACACCACCATCAACGCCAGGTTCCACTATCCTTTTCGGATCCGTGATCATCCTTGGATTCCTTGCGATCACACCGATCTCACTGGCAAATGTATCAGAGGTTGCTATTGATATCGACACTATGAAGAGAAAACCGGCAAGGCCTTCCGATAGTTCCTCCAGCGGTCCGGAGAGCAGGACGATCACAAAAGGTATTATACCGTTCGCAACCACGTTCTTGACACCTCTTTCACCGTTCATTCCCTCGGAATTCCCGCTCAGGTTCTTTGTTCCGTATTTCCACAATGTCACAAGATATGATATTGCAAGGAAGGCAAGAAGGAGTATGAACCAGAAGAAATCGGAAAAACCTATGATCAGGAAACCGATCACCATAGCAAGAAAGCTGGCCCTGAGGTCCAGGACCTTCCTGCTGTAAGCGAATAAACCCAACAATATACAAAGGACCGCCGAGATGGCAACAAATATCAAGTTACCATACCCGGGTAGTACCGATGCCAATATATCAGACATCCGGCCAACCAAAACCAATCCATTATTAATTGTTTTCCCAACAACAGGACATTGTTGGTGAATAGGGATTAATAGGTTCGAGATGATACATGAATGTGCCATCTGAAGAGGACCCTTTCGAGCTCCAGAAGGAGTTGAGAAATGCAAAGACCTTCGATTTCGAGGGATCCGCAGATATTGACAGATCCGGGACCCGCGAATGGATCGAGCCCGGCCTTGATGCGAAGACCTATGACCTTGACAAGGTCACCAAGACAATGAAGGTCAGGGGATTCGATCTCGAAGAACCTGACGCTCCG
>JAYEPK010000083.1:0-1213 GCA_034723935.1 Thermoplasmatota archaeon | reverse complement strand
CTCCGGAATGTACTATCGTTTCATTTTCGAGGATGCGAACAGCAATGATCTGGAAACTGTCGAGAAGGTGATCGAGATAATGGATCCTATCGCACCGGAGATCATTATCGCAAATTATTCGAAAACAATGGGCACCGGTGAAGAGATGTCCATATCATTCTCCGTGCTTGAGAATGTGGAATTAGAATTTTCATACGCGATCGTCAGGATAAATGGCGAAGTGGTGGAGAACATTACCACGTCGGATGGGTTCGTTATGGATATTCCCACGGATGTGATCGGTGAGCTGGTCTTCAACATCATTGCGTGTGACACCTCCATGAATACGGCAGAGTTCACCTCGGAACCGGTTGACATCATTGATGTGATCCCGCCCGAGATCGATGTGACGTACCCGGACAGGGGAAAGGTTGGGGAAGAGATCATAATATCCTATGAGGTGTTCGATAATATCGGAATAGCGAGTTTTGAGTGTAGTGAGGGAATTGTGAAGGAAGAGAGATCCGAGATCATTCTGGAACCTGAAATACCCGGTTATCTGAACATAAGCATAATTGTAGAGGACAGCGGTGGAAATCGATTGGTAGAGAATATAACGATCTTCATCGAAGAAGTAAAAGTGGTAGATGTTGATGATGGACCTGGGATGGGACCTGTGTATATCATCCTTGTAGTTGCAGTAATGATTGCGGTTATCTCGATAATATTGGTAGTATGGAAGAAAAGACGATCCGGCGATCATTCAAATGAAGATAGCAAAGAGGAATAGGATAATGACAATCGATTCAACAATGTACTAGTTATTTTATATAATAACGAGATAGAAACAGTAACACCGGGCAGTACTGAAATAAGGCCGGGGGCGATGTACATGACACGTTCCATCATTCATCTTTCCGAGGAAAGACAAGGTTCGAAGAGACCGACAAGAGGAAACGTTCCGGATAGAAGCAGCTCCCCAGTATCGAGGGAGCGAAGGAACAGGGAGAGGTTCCACGGGGAAGAGAAGTTGAGCTCGATCCCGGAAGGCATGGATCGAAGGAAGGTTCTGATCGCGGTTATCATAGTTGCATCCGTACTTCTTGCAGGCCTCTTGACATTCAAATTGATGGGTGTTCTGGAGGATGATGCACCTGATGACCGGAAGGTTCTCCTTCAGGATTCCTTCAATACCGGGTCGAACAGGGTCTTGCTGAACACAACCTTCCTTGGA
>JAYEPK010000082.1:0-1214 GCA_034723935.1 Thermoplasmatota archaeon | reverse complement strand
CGGTGTGATCCATGCCACGGAGAACCAGGGGAGCATGTTCGAATACTACAACGTGGGAACAAGCGACTACGTGGAGATAAAGCAGATACCGGATGTGGTCAGTGAGGCAATGGGACTCGATGAGGTTGAATATGTTTACACCGGAGGCCACAAGGGAGCCGGGTGGAAGGGAGATGTGAAGTTCATGTCGCTGGCAGTGGACAAGATCCTGGCGACCGGTTGGAACTTCAAATTGAATTCGAGGCAGACCCTGGAGAAGGCGATAAGGGAGATAATTTCAGATCTTCAGGACTGAGACGGAAAGCCAGAAGATGAAGGTTGTTATCGGAAAATGATCCAATACATTATCTGCTCTCTTCATCAAACAAATCCTCGAACATCACGGGATCGATGTCCAGATATATTCCATCGATCTCACTTGCAAGAACTTCTGGTTTTTCGGTCGAACCTGCTGGCACATCAAAGTAGATCTTGAATGTCCCCTCCTGACCGAAATTAAAAACAGCTTCTTCGGATGGATTTCCCATCATGGCGTCCCTGATATCTCCATTTGTCATGTTCATTGTCATATGCCAGACATCTGGGTGGGTACTGTTCATACCAGTGCAAGAAATGGTGATGCTCATATAGAAGGTTCCAGGGTGCTGTTCATCAGACCCATCCCTTGCGCAGCCGTTGATTTCGATCTCGAGTGGTGTCTTCCAGGGTCTGAATGGCAGCTCCTGACCGGAAAGGTCCAGATCAATGGTCTTGACATTAGGGCTGTTGGCACCAATGGACAATCCGATCGGAACCTCGTTTGGATAAATATTGTAAAAGATCCAACCTTCAATGGTCTCATCCGGTTCCAATTCCTTGAAAAGATCCATTTCTTTCGGGATCAATCCATGTGACGATTCGGATTCAACTGATCCCGTCCCTGTTTCCAGACCGATACCACATTCGATCAATCTGGTTTTCTTACTGCCATCGTTGGTGATATTCAACCATAAAACCGCAAATTGGGATGTGGATCCTTTCACTCCATGCTGATAAGTGATCCTGTCGGTTAGAAATGCATCTTTTATTTCTACTTTCAAGCGAAACTTCTCATCTTTTTCACCCAACAGATCGATCAATCCCCAGTTGGGTGCGAACAGTACCGAAAGAATACCGATCAGGATCACTGATGAGATAATAATGGTGATCATCTTCACCTTTGAATGATCCATGGT
>JAYEPK010000081.1:0-20696 GCA_034723935.1 Thermoplasmatota archaeon | reverse complement strand
TGCAAGACCAACAACAGGGATCGGCACTCCACCTATTGAAAGCTGTTTGTACGCCCCCTCCTTCACCCACACCACACTCATCCCCATCACTGCAAGTGAGGGGATCATCTCAAAATCGGGCGGGGCATCCAGATCAATGATATCCATTGTTATTCTCCATGTAGAGAAGGTGGATGACCCATGTAGGTTATATTCAGTCAAGAGAGGACATTATTATTACGTCCTTTACGGACTTCACTTTCTTGAATGGCAGGACAAGCCTGTCCATGGAATCCATCCTGTACTTTCTGATATCGATCTCCTCGGAAGGGACGACAAGAATGTGGAGTACCTTTCCTGATTTTGTATCCACAACAAGGTTGTCGACAGTTCCAAGATATTTGCCATCGCTAGACATCACGTATTTTTCCTGTAGATCGTTAGCGAAGAACCTCATACCTTCACACCTCTTTTTGATAGTATTCAACCATAGAAATTAAGCCCTTTATCATCTTTCTCCTTCTTATTTATTCCGCCCTTCCACTGCTCCATGATCCTCTTGTAGGCAGATACTGTGTCCTGGTCCACGGATGGGCGGGCATCCTTCATGGATTCCTCGAAATCATTCAATGAAACCTTCTTCGTCCCCATATCCTTCCTGAGGGCAATGATGCCCGCTTCCCTGCAGATACCCTCTATGTCAGCACCCGTGTATCCCTCGGTTCTCTCCGCAAGCTCATCTATGATGACGTTCCTGTCCAGAGGCATGTTCTTGGTGTGGACCTTGAAGATGTTCTTTCTCTCTTCCAGTTCCGGTGGCCCAACAAATATCATCCTGTCAAACCTGCCGCTTCGAAGAAGTGCCTGGTCCAGTATGTCTGGCCTGTTGGTCGCTCCGATCACGATCACACCCTCAGTGTCCTCGATCCCGTCCATCGATGTAAGTAGCTGGTTCACGAGCCTCTCCGAGACATGGCTCTGTGTTGCAGAAGACCTTGTTGGAGCCAGAGCATCTATCTCATCCAGGAATATTATACAAGGAGCAACCTGTCTGGCCTTCTTGAATATCTCCCTGACGGCCTTTTCGGAGTCCCCTACCCATTTGGAGAGTACCTCCGGACCTTTGATCGAGATGAAGTTCGCGTTGGTCTCTGTAGCTATGGCCTTTGCCATCAGCGTCTTGCCCGTTCCGGGCGGTCCGTAGAGAAGGACACCACTTGGTGCCTTGACCCCGATCCTGATGAAAGCTTCCGGATCGGTCAGCGGCCATTCGACCGTTTCTCTAAGCTTCTGCTTGACCTCTTCGAGTCCTCCTATCTGCTCCCACTTGACCTTGGGAACCTCTATAAAAACCTCCCTCATGGTCGAAGGCTCTATCTCTTTTAGAGCGTCCTTGAAATCGTTCATCTCGACCTCAAGGCTTTCAAGCATGGTGGTGGTTATCGGTCTATCCAGGTCGATATCCGGAAGGTACCTTCTGAGCGATTTCATTGCTCCTTCTCTTGCAAGCGACGCAAGGTCGGCACCCACAAAACCATGTGTCAGATCAGCCAGGGATTCAAGGTCCACGTCCTTTGAGAGGGGCATGGCCCTTGTGTGTACCTGAAGGATCTCTATCCGGGAGGATATGTCGGGGACCCCTATCTCGATCTCCCTGTCGAACCTTCCCGGTCTCCTGAGTGCCGCATCTATATGGTTCACCCTGTTGGTAGCGGCGATCACGATGAGCCTCCCCTTCTCCTCAAGGCCGTCCATCAGGGTGAGCAGCTGGGCGACCACCCTTCTCTCCACCTCTCCTTTGACCTCATCCCTTTTTGGGGCGATCGAATCTATCTCATCTATGAAGATTATTGCCGGCAGGTTCTCTTCCGCTTCCTGGAACTTCTTCCTAAGGTTCTCCTCTGTCTGCCCGTAGTATTTGTTCATTATCTCGGGTCCCTGGATGGAATAGAACGAAGCCCCGCTCTCGGTCGCAACCGCCTTGGCTATCAGCGTTTTCCCTGTTCCAGGGGGGCCGTGAAGCAGAACGCCCTTGGGTGGTTCTATCCCGAGACGATCGAAGAGCTCCTGGTGTTTGAGTGGAAGCTCGATGATTTCCCGGACCCTTTTCAGTTCGTCCCTTAGTCCACCGATGTCCTCGTATGCCACCCGGGATATGAAATCCTCCTGGATGTTCTCTTTGGAGATCTTGATCTCTGTATCAACGGTTATCTGCACCACACCTTTCGGTTTGGTGCTTGCAACAACGAAAGGAAGCTGGCTTCCCATAAGTGCGATCCCCTGTATGATCAATGTGTCTCCGGTATGGACCGGTCTTTTCAGAAGGGATTTTTTTATAAAATTGTCTATCCCATTTGCGAATTGGAGGTGAGGGACTTCCTTGATCGCCGGAGAGATGTTGATCTTCTCCGCAGGTTTAGGGTCAACTTTCTTGATGACCACCCTGTCACCTATGGAAGCATCTGCGTTCTTCCTTGTGATACCATCGATCCTGATGATGCTCTTGTTCTCATCCTGAATCGGAGCTCTCCAGACAACTGCCGCGGTCTCCTTCTTTCCCTTGATGGAGATAATATCTCCAGGTGATACTTCCAGGTTCTCCCTGGACTTCGTGGAGAGGCGCGCTCTCATGAACCCCACATCGTTCTTCAGTGTGGGCTCGACCTTGATCTCTATCTTCCTTGACAAGAAAACCACTTCTGCAAACTGTTCCGTAATATCACATTGATGTAATATAAGGTTAATCAGTTGATGCTCCCTGTTGATAATCAAACGAACGGAGATTCAGATGGGTTTACCCCTGGTCCTTGCAATTTTCAGGGCCGCATTCTCATCCCTGAACCTTCTGGTGGTGGTGGTTCGGTGCTCATCGACGAGTTCCATGGAGAGCCCGGCCCGGGAGAGCTCATCGATTATCATATCCCTGCTGGAGGGGTCGCCATCACCGATCTTGACAAGGAGCTTCCCTGGTCTGTACGACGATCTTGCTCTTTTTATCCTCACAATGATATCGATCTCCGAGAACGATCGGTGTATGTTCACGAGCTGACCGTCCATGAGGAAGGCCATTCCGGGACGTTTTCCCGGATCGATCCCGATCACCAACAACGTTGGGTTACCCTTTACGATGGCCTTGAAGACCGCTCTGTCAATGGTTCCCTCCGTATCCTTTGTCTTTCTCACTATCCTGGGTTTGCAGTTCGGGAAGTCTGGCGTATCCATTCCTCTGTCCAGTATCACACAATCCAGGATACCCATATATGGTTCGTCCGGAACGATGAGGTCGTGAGGAATGCCCCTCTCTTTCAAGATGGATACTGCGTTATGGAGAAATGAGAAGTCCCCGGTGCATATCCCTATCTTGATCGACGATCCCATTTCCTTCAAACGGGAGATCTCCTCCAGGTTCACTCCTCCCATTCTACCTCCTGGATCTCGAACTCGTCCAGATCATCATCTTCCTCATCATCTCCCTCCATCGCGACGATCCGGAACTCCCCTCTCCTTTTCTTTCTTTTCGGGGGGGCGGATACTTTGTCCTTATCAACGGTGACCCTCGCGAACTCTAGCGTCATCTCGACCTCTTCCACCTCTACGACCGGTTTTGGTACTTTCTTGACAGGTTCTGTCCTGATATCCTCTCCCTCTATGATGGTCTCGAAGCTGTTGTCGTCCTCTGACTCTATCGTTCTTATCTTGAACTTGGGTTCTTCGATGATCTTTGCCTCGGCAACTTCCTGGGCCACCGAGATCTTGGTCTGGAAGTCCCTGTCCTTCACAAATATCTCCCTTAGATTGGTCAGAACGCGCGACATCCTGGACTGCATCTCTTCCTTCTCCAGGGCAAATACATATTCCGGTTCATAGGCAACGGCCTGGTCAAACTCCTTGACTATGATCGCATCTTCTCTGGTCCCTCTTGTGCCAAGGCGGAGATCGTAGATATATCTCCTGTCCGGATCAAGTAGATGTGTCTTGGCATCGTTCAGAAGCCTCATGATGTCCTCTCCCTCCGATCTGATATTGGAAGGAAGCTCTCTCAGCTTATCCGGATGGTAAACCTCTGCCATTCTACGGTAGGCCAGTTTGATCTCTTTCCTCGTTGCATGGGGCGAGACCCCGAGCAGGCTGTAATAATTGACCTCCAATGGCGGTCCTCCGTTCATAGACCCTATCGTTGCGGTTGTATTTTGTGATTTTGGATATGATTGCCCCATTCCAGGCGTATCTCTCCGAAAGAAATACATAATCCCGGACCTTTGGTCATGGGAGGTTGTCCGATTTGAGGTCTCTTGGCAGGGTAGTGAACTTTTCCCCGAAAGGATCGTTGATCCTAAGATGCGAGAATGCTCCATCCATCGGTTCGATGGTAGTGGATAGAAGAGGGGGAGCAGTAGGGAAGATCGTCAGGGTCACCGGCCCGGTGGATGCACCGTTTGCCATGGTCCGCCCTTTCGAAAAGAGCAGAGGAATGCTTTCAAAAATGTCTGGCAAGGAGCTCTTTCTTGGAAATGCACCACCATCTAGAAGGCATGGTGATGATCGGAAAAGAGAGAGTCATCATCCCCGGGGTTCGGGGAAGAGAGCAGGTGTTCGTTCCGGGAACCATTACCCCTCCAGGCAGCACACCAGGGCTCCTCCGAAAAAGAACGGTCAGGGGAAGCATGGAAGAACGTAGCATCATGGACATCCCCAGTTCAATTTATATATGTCAACCATAAATCACTGTTGGGGTCTTTATATGGAGGAAAACCACGAGTGTTATTTTCATGGGAACGTCCCTTTCAAGGGTTCTCAGATGACCATCGGGGCGGTCGTTGTTCTGAATGGCAAAATCCTTGATGAAATGGGGGGCACTGTACCCTATTCTGGCAGCCCTAGCAGGGCTCACTGGGAAGCCCTTATCCAGGGAATGGAACTGGCGGCGAAGAACGGGGTCAGAAGATTGATAATGAAGGGAGATTCAAGGTCCGTTATCAACACGATGAACAGTCAGCCGGTGTCAAGGGATTTCGATTCGATGGACTACTACCTGCTTGCAAGGAAGGTACAGCTCAAGTTCGATCAATGCTTCTTTCAGTGGGTTCCCGTGGAGAAGAACATGATCGCGGTAAGGAATTCCACCGTTACAGGGGCAGAAAGCCCGTGATGCTGAACTGAAAGGTTAATATTGGTCCCTTTTATGAGGGATAGAGGAATGGACATGACCCTATCGATATACAATACCGAGACCAGGTCCAAGCAGGAGTTCATACCCCTGGAAGAGGGGAAAGTGGGAATGTATGTTTGTGGTCCGACGGTCTATGACGATTGTCATGTCGGTCATGCCAGGACCTATGTGGCATTCGATACGATCCGCAGGTACCTTGAATACAGGGGCTACAACGTCACCTACGTGCAGAACTTCACCGATGTGGATGACAAGATCATATTCAGATCGGCGGAGAGGGGGGTCCCTCCTCTTGTTCTTTCCGAGAACTATATCCAGGAGTATTTCAATGACATGGGTCGGCTTAACATAAGGAAGGCAGACATCCATCCCAAGGCATCCGAGACGATCCCGGATATGGTCACTGTTGTGAAGGGCCTGATCGAAAAGGGTTTTGCCTATGAAGTGAACGGCAGTGTCTACTTCGAGGTCGAGAAGGCCAAGGACATCTTCGGAAAGCTGAGGCATCAGTCCCTTGAGGACATGAGGGACGGTGCCAGGGTCGAGGTGGATCCGGAGAAGAGGAGCCCGAAGGATTTTGCTCTTTGGAAGGCAGCAAAACCGGGTGAGATATTCTGGGATTCACCCTGGGGGAAGGGGAGGCCAGGCTGGCACATCGAGTGCTCGACCATGGCCTGGAAGTACATCGGGCGAACGCTGGACATCCACGGTGGAGGTATGGATCTGATATTCCCCCATCATGAATCCGAGATACTACAGGCCGAGTCAGTTACAGGGCAGCAGTTCGTGAGGTACTGGATGCACAGTGGGTTCCTGGAGATAAACAGGGAGAAGATGTCCAAATCCCTCGGTAACTTCTTCACTGTCAAGGAGGTTCTCGACCGGTACGACCCGATGGTGCTCCGGTTCTTCCTGGTATATTCTTATTACCGAAGCCCAATTGATTTCTCCGATGCGGCCATGGACGAGGCGCAGACATCCTACGGCAGATTGAAAAGGCTCCATACATCGCTCACCGAGATCGTGGGAGAAGTGGAGGAGGGAGTTATCCCGGACTTCGGAACACCGGACGACGATGTTCTGAAGATGAGCTTCATCATAAAGAAGGAGTTCACCGATGCCATGGATGACGATTTCAACACAAGGATAGGTGTTGCCACCCTTTTCAAGCTTGATAGCGAGGTAAAAGAGCTCCAGAAGAGAGGAGAGCTCGATAAGAAGCACGCCTATGTCATGCTGTCTGTAATGGACGAGCTGACGGGTGTGTTGGGACTCGAGTTCATCCACGAGGAAGAGAGCATCGGAGGGGAGCTTGCAGAGGGTCTTGTCCGGATACTCATCGATCTCAGGGCAAAGGCCAGGGAGAAAAAGGACTGGGCAAGTGCCGATATCATCAGAGACCGTTTGAAGGAGCTTGGAATAGTTCTCGAGGATGGCGAGGAAACAACATGGAAACTTGAATGAGCTTTCGTTATCTTTCAAAGATATATTTAAGGGTCATCTCAATATAACAAGACCACTTGAAGTGATATCATGCGCCGCTTTTTACATGGTAAGATGACCCTTCTGGTAATTGCATTGTCCTTGCTTTCGGCGACCTTCATCGCATTTCTCTCAACATCGGTCGAGCCAGTAGAGACGAGGTCTACTGGGCGATATGTGTTCGTGGAGGATATAACGGCTACCTGGTGCGGTTACTGTCCGTCGGTCTCAGAGGGTTTGAAGGACCTTTCGGAAGAAAGGAGCGATTTCCGTTTCATCACATTGATAGATGATCGAGTACCAGATGCTGCCTCAAGGATAGTGGAGTACAATCCCTCCGGATTCCCGACCACCATATTCGACGGTGGTTATGATGAGAAGGTGGGAGGTGTATCATCCGGTGATGAATTCAACGAGAACATTGACAACTGCCTGGACCGTGAGGTGCCGGACCTTGAGATCACAGTTTCAGCCTTCGACATGGGAGGTTCCGAGATCCAGGTCCAGGTGGAGATAGAAAATGCAGAAGCAGAAGACTATTCCGGCACACTGAAGGTGCACATCGTTGAAAAGGTCTCCCGGTATCAGGATTCTGACGGTAACGATTATCCCAATTCGCTCCTCGGATACGCATTCGATGGAACGGTGAACATCGGACCAGGAAGTTCCGAGATCGTATCGGCCGCCTGGGTGGGGGCGGACAACGAGGACCTGCTCGGGGATGATTTCGGAGATCTGGACCCGGATAATATTGTCGTCTATGCAGTAATTTTCAATTCCCAGAACAATTACAAGAAACACCCGGGTCTCAATGCGAACACATACACGGCCCATTACGCTGATGTCGTTGGGGAAGCTTTTCCGGTCGAGAAAGGCAACGCTCCCGAGGTCGAGATAACTACTCCAGGGAATGGAGATGACGTTTCCGGCGAGGTCGAGATAACCGCAGAGGTAACATCTGAGGAGCAGATAGACCTTGTGGAGATCAAGATCGGCCAGGACCAGTGGAAGGAAATGGACCTGCTCGGATCTGGATACCGGTATGCCTGGGATTCGACCGATATCAGAAACGGTCTTGTCCGCATATCGGTCAGGGCGTATGACGATCAGGGACTTTCCGGAATTGACAACATCGAGGTGGACGTTCAGAACGAGGACAGTTCAACACCTCCTGAAATATCATTGATCACCCATGAGCCGGTCCTTCCAAAGGAAGGAGAGAGTATAACGATCAAGCTGGAATTGTACCTGTATGATACTACGATATCATCTGCGGAAACGGCGATCTGCATCGACGGCTCCTGTCTTGCTCCAAGGAGCATGATCGAGGAGGACATCGACCGTTTCTCACTGGTCATCGGACCTTACGACGCTGGTCAGGAGATCAGTTATCATGTTATCGTGGAGGACAGCGACGGCAACGTTCTGGAATCCCAGGAGAATATTTTTGTTGTGAAGGAGCTGGATCAGGTATCTGATGATGATGACCAGCCCTCTTCTGACGATGATACATCACCGGAAGATAGCGTCAAGGGAGATGTTCGTTCCGATAACGATCAGACCACGATGGTCGTCGCTGTCGCAATGATAGTGATCGTTCTTGTTGTCGTTGTGGTGATCGTCCTTGCCATGGGCAGGAAGGGAAAGAAAGAACCCGAGATGCATTATGGCCATAGTGAGCATTATCTTCAAGACCCTCATGGATATAACCATCGACAAGAAGAGGTTCTTCAAGCCCATGAAATGGAACTAGAGACCGTCTACGTGAAATGATACTGGGCCCGCAGGTCAAAGACCGGTCCAATCTTAATTTAAATAACAAGTCCGATAAGTGGGCATGAAAAGAAAGGGAAAGGATGACGGAGGCTTCGGCCCCGGGTGCGACAATCATCCTTCGATCCCCGCATCCTTTATCTGCCAGGACTGCGGGGCGTCCATCTGCGACTTCTGCAACCGCAGTGATACCGGTGTTCCTTACTGCCCGAAATGTTTCAGGAACAGGCTCGATCGGAGGTTCCGGTTGAAGAGGAAACTTGTTATCGGCGGGATATCGGCTTCGGCAGCGTTCATCATCGGTCTGATACTTCTATCCATCCTGCTCCCCGGTCCGGGTCCGGAGGACGGGCGGTATCATGTCGGGTATTCGGACATCATCCCCGCATTGAATGCCGATGATCCCGGAGCCAATGACTCGCTCCCGATCATGTTCACGCTCTACATCTCCAATTCCGGTGAGAAGGAAACCGAGGGAGGACTTGTGGAGATACTCCTGATGAAAGGAGGTATCCAGTGGGATTCTCAGAGCTCCCAGATACCTTCGATATCGAAGGATGGCATGGTAAAGGTGGAGGTCAAAGGATTCCATGTAAAGGAAGGTGAATGGACCGGCAGGATATCGCTCTGGAGAGGGGAGAAGAGGGATCAGGTCATATCCATCTCCTTCAAGATAATCGGGACAGACATCGATGATTTCCATTCGGATATTGACTCTGACAGAATACCTGGCATTTCTGATGATTCTGTTGGTGATGGGGCCGCCTCAACGTTCATATTCATATTCGTCTTTGCCGTTCTAGTGGTCGGGGCTTTCATCACCATAATGATAGTGAGCACATCCCGGGGTTACGCAAAGCTGTCCACGGACAAGACGATGTCCCACCCGACGAGGAGCCAGGTCATAAATTACCTGAAAAAACACCCAGGTGCGCATTTCAAGATGATATCGAGGGAGTGCGCAACTCCTCCCGGGACACTGCGCCACCACCTCAGCGTCCTTTACCGCGAAGGGATCGTCCGGTCGAGACCGGACGGCATGTACAGAAGATACTATCCGACCGGGCTCTCCATCGATCCGGGCATTGAAGAGAAGGGGAGCAGGACCAATATCTTGCAGACCGTGGAGAAGTATCCCGGTATCTCGCAGAGCGATCTCTCATCGGTCCTTCAGCTCTCGAAGCAGACGCTCTCCTACCATATAGGAAAGCTGGAACTGGAGGGTTTGCTGACATCAAAGGACCAGGGAAGGACGAAGGCGCTCTTTCCAAGGATCCCTGCTGATCCGGCATCTGCATCTTGACTTTTTCATCTCAAAGAAGCAATCGGAAGATCACCAAGATATGAAAAATCCGAAAATATGTGAAAAATACCGGATAATATTTGAATTAAGCATGAATTATGATAACAAGATCATATGAACTTGACTTATTCCCTGACATATTTAGGAAAAAGACTATTAATGCCCGGTACCAAAAGGATAATTACAAAGAACCAGTAAGTCCGGGAGCTGTACCATATGGAAGATCGAAAAACCACATCATTCTTGACAAAGATCACACTGCTGACATTATCAATGCTGTTGATCTCGGCGATCCCGTTATTTTCCCTTGAAGGTGATTCCGCCACTATCGAGGTGGAAAGGCAGGTCAAATCCTTCGGGGACCTCGACTTCGACGGTCTTGAAGAGATTGGTTACCGTCCCCGTTTCGCATATCCGGGTGCCGAGTTCATACAGACACCGGAGCCCATGCCGGAGGACGCTGTACATTATCCGGTCGGATCAGCTCCACTTTCCAGATCCGCTCCTACAAGGGCGACCTGGGACACATACTATGAGGACGATATCCTGATCGTCCATGTTGATGTCTCCTCCGGTGGAGGCGGTCAGCTCTCTTCCAACGAGGAACAGCTCCTTGACCGCATCATATCGGATTTCGTCAACTTCTCATTTCCCCGTGTGAAGGATCACTATGACCCTCTGGGCCGGGTTACGGATGTGGTATTTTACGTCCATCAGATAGATGGCTCCTCCGGAATTGGTGGGTACTACCAACCCGGGACGGACGAGTTCCATGTGGACAGGGCCGATCTATCATGGGCAGGGGTCATCACCGCCCATGAATTCCAGCATTACGTTCACAGGCAGTATGATCCCTACGAGAATCTATGGGTCGATGAGGGGTGCGCGGATTACGCAGCCTATATCGTATATGGATTATCCTCAGCAGTTGCCGGTCATGCAGCGGCATATCTTGAGAACAGACCGTACTATGGCCTTGTGATCTCTGACTCTACCTTCCAACAGGACGGGACCACTGGTTATTACGGTATTAGCCTCATGTTCCAGCTCTACATGGGTCATCAATACGGTGGAAGGAACTGGACACGCGCTCTTGTGAGGCAGACACAGAGAGGCACGTACGGTGTAACGAAGGCTCTTTCTGTTCTCGGGACCGGGAAGGATTTCCAGGATGTTTTTGCTGACTGGATGGTAGCAACAAGGTTCAATGATGGCAACCTTGGGGACGGTCAGTTCGAGTACGGGGAGAAGACATACCCGTACGGGTCCCTGAACATGAAGATCGCAAAGACCCATTCCGGGACCCCCGTGACCGCAAACAGGGAGATCAGAGGACATTCTATAACAGTCCTGAGGTTCAGCTCTCCCCAGTCAGGATGGGATGATTTCCGGATGAAGTTCTCATTCTCCAGCGGTGAACCATATGTAGCGATGTACAGAGAAAGGCCCGGGAACACCGATGTGGAGTTCCTGCATTCAGGATCCGGTCATATTGAATACGACTTCACCGGATGGGGGAGCAATTACACGTACTTCCAGCTGATCATCTCATCAACATCATCTACAACTGTTGACTATTCCGTGGATATTCTTGACCTCGAGGCCCCCGTTTCGACCATTTCAGTTTCTCCGAGACTTCCGGACGGGGTCGACAACTGGTATACAACACCTCCCAAGATCATCATAGAGAGTTCCGAATCCACCGGTGATTCCTACTACCAGTTGAATGGTGGTCCCCGAACAGTATACGGGGCGCCGTTCTACCTAACGGACGGCATGAGCAACATCTCGTACTGGTCGAAGGACAGGCACAACAACGAGGAAGTCAGGAATTTTATCGATATCAAGGTCGACACTTCATTTCCCACCTCGAGCCTCGAGGTCGACCCGGACCTTCCCGAGGCCCAGTGGTATTCATCCACACCCTCCGTATCACTGCAAACATCCCATCCAGATTCCATTGTCGAATACAAGTTCAACAATGATGAATACGTACCTTACAATGGCTCATTCACTCCTCCGGAGGGGCAGAGCGTCCTCTACTTCAGAGCGGTTGACCAGGCAGGTAACACAGAGATGTACCAGACAAAGACGTTCCTTGTCGATACAATGCCTCCCTCTCTCTTTTATACACTATACCCATCCGAACCCGATGGCGAGAACGGGTGGTATACAAGCGATCCGCTTTTGACGCTAACATCACCGGATGCGGAGATGATCTACTATGCTTTCGGAAGCAATGACCTGATGCAGTATCTCGAACCTATCAATATACCGGAGGGGGAGTCAAGGATAAGGTTCGTATGTGTTGACCAGGCCGGAAATCTCGGCAACGAGACCAGATTCGAGTTCAAGGTTGATAGCTACGAACCTGTTATCGAGGGGGTGTTCGACGGTTTTAGTTACACCCCACAGAACTCTTCGAACTGGTTGAACTTCCCCCCCATACTGGAGATCATCCCGTCAGAGGATGAGATGGTCATCAATTATTCCATCAACGGCGCACCTGCCGTGGACTACGAGATGCGGTTCGAGCTCCCAGAAGGAGAGAACGAGATACGGGTCAATGGGAAGGACAGGGCCGGGAACGAGGCCCCTCCGTTGTTCTTCCTTGTCAAGGTGGATAAGAGAACACCTTATGTGGAACATACCTTCACCCATGCCACGAATGATGGATGGTTCACTTCCTACATCGCTTCTGTGGAACTCCTCACCCCCGAGGAGGACAACAGGTCCTCCATTGCAAAGGTTTTTTACAGGTGGGGAGCGGAGGATGAGAACATCTACAAGGGAACCCTGAAGATCCCGGAGGGTATCAACACTTTGACCTACTGGGCAGAGGATCTTGCCGGAAACGAGATGGAAGCGAGAATGGTCCAGATGAAGAAGGATTCCACCCTCCCTATGATGTATCTCTCAATTGCCGGACTCGATGACGGCGTGATCGATCAGGGAGACAATATCACCATTGATATATCGGGCTCGTCGGATGAGAGCGGCATCATTGCATACAGTTTTGATTTCTATGGTACCGGTTCGAACTGGGGGGTCGAGAGCATTGTCGAGCATATATTCACTGAACCAGGGACATACATAGTCATTGTCGAGGTCAAGGATCGTGCAGGAAATATCGTCAATGAATCTTTCACCGTGGAGGTCCTGGAAGTGGAAAAGGTAACAGTAGATGATGTCGGAAACAGCAGCAATGGAAAATTGATCGCCCTCCTCGCGATAGGCGGCATCATTATTTTGTTGCTGATCGTTGCCGCGATCCTTCTGGTAGTTGTCAAAGGAAGGAGGGATGCCGCAGCCCTGCAGGTCCCACTGCATCCTCAGCTTCATGGTCAGGTTCAACACGGGGTCATGCCTCCTGCTCGGAAGCATGCGGCTGTTGTCGGTCCTCCACCAAGGCAAGAACTCCCGTCCCCTCCACGGTCACCGGACCTTCCGGGTCATTGATCAAATGTGATCAAGCGAAAGAACCCATAAAAAACATGGTCAAATAACCGTTTCATATGTGGTCTGGAGGGGGTGGCCGAAGGTACTATCGCATCCTTTTCCTCTCTTCTTCCATATTTATAATTTGCCACCCAGACACTCCTGCACCCGACAAAGTTTTAAATAACACAAAGTAGTTGAAATGATTGTTTCTTACTAGGGGTTTAGTTTACTAAATCGATTCGATTCGAGATAGGGTGATCCAATGTATAAGAGAGCTGTTTCTACAATGATCGTACTGGCACTGGTACTGATGGCTGTACCACTTTTACTGAACGATGTTTCTGCCGCGGACAACAAACCGGTTTTCGGCTCGAACCTTTCAGATTCTACGGCCACGACCGGAGATGCTTATGATTTCGAGGTAAACGTGACAGACGACTACACCGTTAGTTCAGTATATGTCGAGTACTGGTTTGGTTCAGGCTCATCTACCAACACTTCAATGTCCCTGAGCGGTAACAACTGGACATACCAGATAACCATTCCAACCAGCTCGTTGGATACACTGCATTACAGATTCCATGCGAACGACAATGCGAGCCAGTGGGTCCATTATCCTTCGGCAACGACCAATGTTTCCCAGGTGGTCCAGGATAACGATGTGCCCGTATTTTCCAACGATGTCACACCAACCACCGGAACGACAGGTGAAGTGATCCACTTTCAGATCAACTGCACGGATAATACCGGGATCAACAGTGTTATTTTATACTACTGGTATGGAAGTAGGTCCCCGATATCTGTAGGGCTCGGTCATTTGGCCCCCTATGATTATTATCATATTGTATGGTCAAACACGACCGATGACCTGCATTACTACTTCTGGGCGAGGGATAACAGCACCAATGTAGCCACAACAACCAACAAGAGCATTACCATAACCGATAACGATGATCCGACCATAGATGCAGATAACAGCCCGACGGCCGGGACGACCGGTGACTCATACACTTTTGACATCACAGCCTCCGACAATATCGCTGTGACCGGAGTGACGGTTACCTGGAGCCATGGGGCACTCAGCGGAACGAACGTAGCGCTTACGGATGATCTTGATGGGACCTACAGTCTATCCATAATCCTTGATGACTCGCTCAGCTCGATGACCTATACGATCACCGTTGTCGATGCAGCGAGCAACTCTGTTTCCGGTTCGCTTCAGACCGTTACGGTGACGGACAATGATGATCCTATCCTTGATGCAGATAACAGCCCATCGACCGGTACGACCGGTGACTCATACACTTTTGACATCACAGCCTCCGACAACATCTCTGTGAGTGGGGTGACGGTTACCTGGGGCCATGGGTCGCTCAGTGGTGTGAATGTTGCGCTTACGGATGATCTTGATGGGACCTACAGTCTGTCCATAATCCTTGATGACTCGCTCAGCTCGATGACCTATACCATCACGGTGACCGACACATCTTCCAACTCCGTGATCGGTTTGCTTCAGACCGTTACGGTGACCGACAATGATGATCCGACACTTGATGCAGATAACAGCCCATCGACCGGTACGACCGGTGATTCTTATGCCTTTGATATTACCGCTTCTGACAACATCGGTGTGAGTGGGGTGACCGTGACCTGGAGCCATGGGTCGCTCAGCGGAACGAACGTAGCTCTTACAGATGATCTTGATGGGACCTACAGTCTGTCCATAATCCTTGATGACTCGCTCAGCTCGATGACCTATACGATCACCGTTGCTGACGCAGCGACCAACTCTGTTTCCGGCTCACTTCAGACCGTTACGGTGACGGACAACGATGATCCGACCTTTACCGATAACAGCCCATCGACCGGTACGACCGGTGACTCTTATGCCTTTGATGTTACCGCATCGGACAATGTTGCAATGAGCACGGTTACGGTGACCTGGTCCCACGGGACCCTCGGAGGGTCGAATATCCCATTGACCGATGATCTTGACGGGACCTACAGTCTGTCCATCATCCTTGATGACTCGCTCAGCTCGATGACCTATACCCTGACCGTGACCGATACGTCCTCCAACTCTGTGATCGGTTCACTTCAGACCGTTACGGTGACGGACAACGATGCACCTACCTTCGCGAATCCAGTACTGAACCCGAATCCACCGACCACCGGGGACAGCTTGACCGTTTCTGTTGATATTACAGACAATATTGCACTGGGATCATCAAATCCCATCCTTCACTACAACATGGGAATGGGGTGGAGTGTAATAACCAACCCGACCTCTGCCGGAAGCACCTACACTTTCTCCCTCACCGCGCATTCGGATGGGACCTCGATCAGCTACTATTTCACCGCAGTGGATTCATCTTCGAACACGGGCACCTCCACAACCTGGATATCCTCCATTACGGACAATGATGACCCGTCCATTGATGCGGATAACAGCCCGACGACCGGTACGACCGGCGACACATACACTTTTGACATCACTGCTTCTGACAATGTTGACATAAGCAGTGTGGTGGTTACATGGTCCCACGGTGCGCTCAGCGGGACAGGCGTCGCACTTACCGATGATCAGGATGGGACCTGGAGTAGGACCATTGTCCTTGACCATTCGGTCAGCTCGATGACCTATACCATCACGGTGACCGATACATCGAGCAATACGGATGTGGGATCACTACAGACCATATCTATCAGCGATAATGATAGACCAACCTTCACAACGGATAACACACCCACACCTGCAACCACCGGTGACTCCTTCACATTCGATGTGGAACTGGACGATAACATCGATGGGACCGAGGTCAATGCGGCATATCTCCTGTATTGCTATGGGAACGACTGGATCACTTTCAGCTCCAACGTTTCCATGAGCTATGCTTCGGCTTCTAGCTCCTGGGCAGTTTCCATCTCCGTTGTCGATACTCTTCAGTCCCTGTATTACAACATCTCCGCCAGGGACGATGCAGGGAACTGGAATACCTTTACCGGATACACCAGGCCTGTAATAGACAATGACCTTCCGGGCATAACCGGAGACACCACACCCACGGCCGGGACCACCGGAGACCCTCTCAACTTTACCATGACGGCACAGGACAATATCGATGTCTTCCAGGTGTATGTGAGCTATGCATATCTTGGAGGCAATTCCTACAATATGCTACCGATGACCGAGGGCCCATCCGGTTGGTACCTCGTGCAGAACATAGAAGACACGATCTCCCCTATGTCGTATAATTTCACGGTCGTGGACACTTCTTCGAACCCCTTCACCGGATCGAATAAAGGCGTTTCGATCACGGACAACGATAAACCGGTGATACACACTGATATGAGCAACAAGTTAGCCGAGGCCGGGAAGAACTATATCTTCAAGACCATGGCATCCGACAACATTGGTGTGGCATCTGTAAATGTGGAATACTGGTTCTCATTCAACAGCCAGAGAACGATCACATCGTTGGGTCTTCTGTCGGGAAGCATATACTACCTTGAGATCACCCTACCGGCGATCCCTGGTATTATGTATTACATATTCAACACACAGGATATTGTCACCCCGCCGAACGACGGTAGTTCGCCCGAGAAGACGGTTGAGGTCCTTGATATCACACCTCCTGTGTTTGAGAGTATTGATTATACCGACACGGCATATGCTGGTGGTACATGCCAGATATCCTCCACGGTCACGGACGATGTGGAGGTCGATTACGTGAAGTTGATGTATTACTTTGGAGAGAGTGTCCCTGCCGTACCCAGCGAAATGGATGCTGCAAAATCCGGAGATGATTACAGCTTCACTGTGGATATTCCAGACTCACTCGATATGCTTCATTTCTGGCTCATAACCTCTGATATAGAAGGAAATCTGATCGAGTCTGAAGGGTTCACCGTGGCAGTAATGGACGATGATCCACCTTCGATGGTCGAAGACCTTTCGGACACTGCATCCACCACCGGTGATATGTTCATGTTCGAGTTGAATGTCACGGATAACATTGGAATTGCAGGTGTCAATCTATCGTACATCGTTCCCGGAGGTGAATGGATCATCATGACCATGGATGGTGAGGGCATGAACTACTATTGGGAGATCCTCCTGCCCAATGACCAGAAGGGAGATCTGTCCTATTATTTTGATATATTCGACACTTCGATGAACACCTTACGGACCGGACAGGTGGATGTCACCGTTATGGACGATGAATCTCCTGTAACTATGATAAATGGGCCTCTCAACAAGTACCAGCATGAGATAGTTTACTTCAACGCCGAGGGATCCGTGGATAACGTGGGTATCGTCAGCTATGCTTGGGAGATCAATGGAGAACAGCTCACGGGAGCGACTGTGAACTATACCTTTGATGTGGTTGGTGTCTACCTTGTTGAACTCAAGGTATCCGATGGTGAGAACCCAACTGTATCTACAAGCTATGAGATAACCATCAAGGATGCTGATGATCCGGTGATCGTTCTTGAGATGCCTGATCTGATCGGCAGTCATCTGGTTCTGAGTGCAAATGCATCAGCTTCGACCGACAATGTTGGAATAACATCATACAGCTGGTTGCTTGAAATGCCGGACAAGACCAGAGCCACCGGAATGGGTCCGATCTTCGAGTACCCGCTTCAGGATGTGCTTGGAACTCTTGCATTGTATCTGACCATTTTCGATGCAGAGGGTAATTCAGCACAGGGTGCCTATATGATCGAGGCTGCTGATCTTCTACCACCGACAGTTATTGTTCCTGACGACATTGAAGATATGGAAGGGGCTTTCATTTCATTCTCCGGGAAAGACTCCTATGATAATGTTGGTATCACCAGATGGGATTGGCACATCTCTTCCACCGATGTGGATGAGATCATATCCGGTGGCATTCTATCATACTATTTCGAGAACCCCGGAAGGTACAATATCACTTTGACCGTCTATGATTCGGCAAATAACAGTGCAATGGATTACTTCCTGATCAACATACTCGAGGAACCGGCAAATCAGGATAAGGATGGTGATGGTATGCCTGATTCCTGGGAGATCGAGGTCGGTCTTGACCCCGGTTTGGACGATGCCGACAGGGACTATGATGGTGATCTGCTGACGAACTTGCAGGAATACCGGCTTGGTACAAACCCGAAGAACAGCGATACCGATAACGATGGTATGCCTGATAAGTACGAATATGATTATGCCTACCACGAGGGAAGAACCGACCCTGTGGGCGGTATCCCGAGATGGATGGTGGAGTTTGAGGCAGAAGGTGATGAGGATGATGACGGAGACACCAATCTTGAGGAATACAGGAAGGGCTACCGCAACCCGCTTGTCGAGGATGCTCCGGAGGAGAAGGAAGATATGAGCATGACCTACATCGGGCTCTCGATCGTTGCATTAATAGTGGTTCTCCTTGTAATAGTGGCCTTGATCTTCCTGCTTGGCAGGGTGAAACCTGTGCAGGAGGATTTCCCGGAGCACCAGTATCCACACCTCTACAAGAACGTTGAAAAGACAGAGACTCCCGAAGAGAAGTAAACTGGAGGGAGTGCGGGGGCTTATAAGCCTCATCCTTTCATATAAAGATCCGGTGTGTCCCACCGGATCTTCACTTCTCTCCTCTAACCGGACTTTCAGAGATAATGTTTTGAGAAGATGACTGGCTAGTGGTGAAAACGTAGGGGCAACTAAAATTTATCATGTTCTAAATATCTGTCAAGGTATAGTTTCGAGAAGATACGAGCCTGTATCGGAGTCATATCTTCTACTACGATCTGAGGATCCTTTGGATTATCATGAGCTACCAGACCAACACGAATTTGAGACTTTTCAACAACATCATATTTGAATATGGTTTCATACTGAGTGGGGATGGTCTTGACTGCTTTCTTTATGGCTCCTTTGGCAGTCATAGGTCTTACACGGCCTTTTCTTATCATTGATTTTTGAATGGATTCCAATTCCTTCGCAATTTTTTCTTTACTTTTTCCTAGGTCAAGATCTGTCTTTTTCTTGTACCGGGATTGAATGACATAACTACTGTGTATTCCTTCGAGTAAAGTTATAGTTTCGTGGAAAAGCCGGATATCTCAACACCTTTGTCAGTGGTATAGAGCGGTTTGTATCTGGATAACGCCTTGAACAGGTCCTTTACCTGTTTTTTCTTCAGTGAACCCAGTACATTGATCCTTTCAGATACTTTTCGTATGTTCTTTGCACTGTTGTTCCCTTTGTCAAATACCAAAACAAGCCCTTCTGGGTCTATGTCGATCTTTCTGAATCTCAGCTCTTCATCTATCTTAAGAAGTGCGGCGATCTTTCCATATTCGAATGTTTTCAATGTGATGCTGGCCTTGTTGTCATCGCGTTCATTGATCTTGTTCAGTATTTCATCTGCAGTTTCCAGGTATATGTGAACAGAGTCCACTGGTTTTCCGTTTTTTCTTTCTCATGGATCCCATAAGGGTTTGTTAGTCTCTATACCCATATACTTTGCATCAGTTTCAAGACCCTTATCAAATATCTCGGGGTCACTCCTCAAAGGAGTATTCTTCCTCTTTTCTCCTGAACATCATGGAGATGACAGCAAGAAGAATGATCACGATAACTACGAGAAGAATGATCACAATAACTGCAAGAAGGATTACAACCCGTGTGGGGTCATCCCCCTTTTCATTTTTCAGCCCGGGAACAGTTTCACCTGATGACCATTCAATTGTTCCATATCCTTCCTTCTCCGCCCTGAAGGTGGCATTGACAGGGAAAGTATCACCCGTAAGTCCCATGAAAACGGCCACTCCGTTCTCATCTGTCACGGCAGAATATTCCACATCTCCCACGGCAACTGTAACGATCACACTTTTTACTGCCCTCCCGTCCTCGTCGATGATGGTAACGCTCGGATGGGCAACTTCGGCCGGGACATATTCGTAAAAGAGCAGCTCCAGGCCCCTTGTGATATTACCAGACGGGTCCAGGATGATCCTCTCAAAGGATCCCAGGTACCCGCTCTTCACATTCTCTTCTCCTTGCTTATCGGTGGCAGGAACAGCAGAGAGTGTGTAATTCCCGAAAGCTACGTCCTCGAACAGGTAATGCCCGGTTTCGTTGGTGGTTGTATCAAGGTATACACTTTTCGTATCCATCAAACTGACAAGGGCACCGATGACAACTTCCCCGTCAAGGTCCCCACCCACGTAGATGACCACCCCGGAGATCGTTCCTTCCATTGGTAGAGTGGGGGTGTAAGTATAGTGATCGATACTGAAGTTCATAACCAGCTCCCCGGCGTGATTGAAGGGAGCTGTCATGTTGAGGATGTAACCTGACACCATTCCACCATTCTCCACCGCATCCCGGGGAACGACCTTCAGCGTATAGTTGAAGCCAAAGAGCACACCCTCCATCAGATATCTCCCGGTGGTTGAGTTGACCGTCGCATTTGCTATCTCAACCATGGTCATCTACAATGGTGGCCCTCTTGATGGTCAGAATGCCACCAATGCGACCGCATTTCTCTACAATGAGACCATGGT
>JAYEPK010000080.1:0-5746 GCA_034723935.1 Thermoplasmatota archaeon | reverse complement strand
GCAGGTTCCACATTCGATACAATCCCCTACAAGTTCTATCCCGTCCTTTCCAAAGGAAAGCGCATTGACCGGACAGGAAGCTGCGCATCCTCCACACCTTGTGCACAGATCCTGATATATAACACTCCTTTTCAACTGCTCGAAACCAATTCTCTTCTCCTTACCGGATGCCAATAGCAGACCCCCTTACTCCTCCATGTCATTCCGGTAGATCTCATCCACGGCTTTCATCTCGCTCAGCACCACACTATCCGCTCTGGTCCTTCTCAGGAAAATGAAACCACCGAGCAGGAACAGAAATATCCCGGCCGACACCACCGCAACCATGATCAGGCTCCATATCTCCGGTCCATCCTTTTCTTCCAGATCACCCTTCACTGCATTGACCGTCACATTGAATGATAGGTGAATGGTGTTGATACCATCCGATATTGATATCCTGACATTGTTGACACCGACATCCTGTTCTGTCAGATTTAACTGCCCCATACCGTCCGGATCGATGATTACGATCCTCGATGAGGACCGGTAAGAAATATTATCTCCTTCTTCATCCGTGACCAGGATCTGGAACTCGTATTTGTCAGTGCTGTTGAGAGAGATATCTTCCAGAGGCTCGGCGACAGGAGGGTCGTTGACCTCGGCGACCGTGATAACAAGCACCATATCGACAGAAGCTCCCCTGTCATCCCTGACCGTCATATGGAACTCGTTGCGTCCAACGTCATCCTGCACCGGTGTCCATTCCATCGTTCCATTTACACTGTCCATTTCGAAAGGAGCATCGAGCACCTCGAACGAGAGAACATCGTCCTCAATATCAACTGCTTTCAGCCGAAAAGCGAATGGAGAATCTTCCAGGGCAGTGACCTCGATCGTTCCACTTACAACATCAAGTAGAACAGGGGGATCGTTCTGTTCAATAACCGTTACGTTCACGATCATGATATCGAAAGCTATCCGGTCAGAGACCGTGATGGGGACCTGGAAGGTACCATACACGTCCGGTTCCGGGATGCAGTTCAGAAATGTCTGGTTCCCGGAAGTGGAGATCCAGAGTTCAAGCGGTCCTGACCAGTTGATATGGAATTCCAGTGAAATGGAGGAATTGTCCGGGTCCCTTACCTTGTCATCCAACCTGACCAGATCCCCGCTGGAATCCTCGAAAAGGGTCAGGGAAGGGACAGTTATCCACTCCGGAGGAAGGTTGATCTCCATCAGGGTCTTGAAAGGCATATCCACCATATCGGGAGGGATCAGGTCGCGAGGGTCCATGACCAGGTAAAGCATATCTGTGGAGTTCGGGGATGTGAAAGGCATGGACATGTTCAGCCATCCACCTGCCGTTATCGGACCGAACTCGACGAGCTCGGTCAGTGCGAACCCGTTATCCTCTGGATCCCCCAGGAACACCTGGACCTCAACTTTGGAAGGAGCTGTCCCATTATTGTGAATGTCAATATCCACACGGGCATCCACACACGGGGGAAGGATATTCGAGGGACGGATCATCCCGGTCCCGGGGAAGAACTTCAGATCGGGTCCCGGGTTATCGAAGTCGATCCGGATCTCGTTGTTGAACGGGTCCAGATCATCGGACGAACTGAAAGCTTCGATCATGAAGGAGTGCTCACCTGGCCTGACCGTCCAGTTCCAGTGGACCGTTTCCAGACATCCCATCCCGATGGTGCCGATAGAGGTATGTTGAAAGGTGTATGTGGGGTCCCCGTTCCCGCCGAGGTATCCAACGGTCACCTGAACGTTCTCGGCATCCATCCCACCGATGTTCCGGACATCGAGATCGAACCTTACTTCATCCCCCGGAGAAGGATCGGAAGGGATCATCGAGAGATCATCAATTAAGATCACCACATCCGATATTGCCCGTTCCACAGGGATCTTGAAGAAGGAAGGGACCATGTTATGGGCACAAAGTGTCATATTGATCTCGCTTGAACCAAGCAGGTCAATGGTAGCGTTCACCCACCCATCAACATTACCTTTCAGTGTAATATACAGGTTCTGATCGTAAATTGTCACCTGCGGGTTGGGAACGGGCTCCCCATCCCGATCCAGGACCCTGAAACGGGTCATCCGCTCCCCTGTGAACATATTTATGTCGATGTCCTCTGCCTTTTCAAACCTTCCTGCAACGTCTGTATAAACATCCACGAAAGGATCTCCGAGAAGGATGTAAGTATAGATCATGCCAAGGATCGTTTCCTTGACATCGATCTTGGGTGATAGCCACCGATCCTTGTAGATGTCCTTCAGGTTGTACAAGGTCTTCCCTGGCCTTGTAACTCCCTGGTCCAGGAACAGTTTCCAGAACTCCTCGTCGAGATACCAGTTCCCCCAGGATCTCGTCTGTTCCTCTCCTCTTGCCGATTTTCCGGTAGAAGAGATCAGACCTATTATGCCGCCTGATCCGGAAGTAAGCCACGTTTCCAGCGATTTATCGTTGAAATCCTCGCTCATGTTGAAGAACTTGGCACTGTCGCATGTCGAGGCATACATGAACGGCATCATATCCTGGTTCGTGAACAGGGCATGATCCGAATATCTCATGGGTTCGTTCCAGTCCCAAATCTCACCGAAACCCGTCGGAGGGCCATAATCGTTCAGGGCATATGCTTCGTATCTTGCCTGGCCAACGAAGTTCAGCATCGATGCGCCGCTGTTGAAGGACGCAAGCATGTTATTCCTGTTCAGGGTGTCATTACCGTCATATGGTGTATAATTCCCACCTTCGAGTCGGGGATAATCATAAAGTGAGTGGACATCAAGATGCTGGGGGAGGTTCTCCTCCACTCGTTTGCAAACCGTGTATGCATTGGATTTATGATCGAAATATCTGTAAGGGTCAAAATCACGGTTGGGTGGCTCCATGAGGGACCCCCAATTGTGGAACCTCTCCATCCAGGACCCTACTGGGGGGTCCTTCTCGTACCTGAGGAGCTTGTTCACGTAGTTCTGCACGTGTTCCTCGTTGGAAGCAGGAAGTCTGCCCACGTAAACATCCCAATCCAGATCAGCCTCCAGGTTCCCATCCCAGAGGAACTCACCGAACCTGTCATCTCCATCGTTGTTCCAGTCCGAATCCAGACCGGCAAAGTAGACATCTGTGGTATAATTGTTACCGAAGGGTTGTCCCCTATCCTGTGCATAATGCCACAGGTCCCTTGGCATAAGATGCTCCGAGTCCCCGACGATGAACAACCATTTGAACGAGGGATAATGAGCATGAAGATCTCTCAGAAAATTGTGGACCTTCTGAGAACGGTCCACACCGCTGTAGTTGGCCGTTATCGATTCGATCGTATATATGCGGGAAGGAAGTCCTGTGCAGGTCCTGTGAACTGCAAGTGGTCTGACCTCTTCCCGAAACTCCTCCGGGCAAACGATCACGTACACGGGGTCAAGGTCCGGGAGATCCAATCCAGGATCATAGGGCTCCGGCAGTGTACCGTTGCGGGTCGGTATGATATCAACAGCCCCCCTCGTGGGCCTCTCATCGGCCTGGATAATGGCAATGGGAACGGATCCTGCCAATAGAAGTGATATGAAAATCACAGCGACCTTTTGATAGAATGTCCGATCGAACACCATGATAGCACACCTGACCTTCCATCAATTAATATGAAGATATCATTTTCGGTCATTGGTGTAATCAATTCAAGGATCATTCCCGGGAGACATCATGACACTTGATCCCCCAATCATCCATGGTCCTCAGTCTGGAATCGATCGGCAGGTGAAAGATCCTGTACTCTGTGACATCGTTGTCCAGAAAGAACTCATTATCCTTTATCAGGGCCTTGATGGTGTAGTTCCCCTCCACAAAATCAACGAATTCGGTCATTTCCTCGAGATGATAGGCAAGGACCACCACCTCAACTGCATATTCAATACAGGCACGAGTAAGGTTCTCGGGAGTGATGTCCGGGAACTGCAGTTTTGCCACGTTTATCATTTCAGGAGGCATGGGTCTGTTTGCCATGACAGCTATGATCGGATCTCCCGAGATCACGAAATCACCCTCATCTGTGAGATCTACCAGGATCTCGGATGCCCTGGTCTGTATCGATTCTCCCCTTTCTTTCACCAGATATGAAAAACCCCCACCGATCACGGCCGCCGAAAGTACCAGGATCACCTCGGCATATATCAACACCCTCCTTGTTATGCCTGGAACATTCCGGAACCGCTTCCTCCTGGACCACCTTTTACTTACCTCGATCACCCCGATACCGGCGGTCAACGCGACCACGGGTGAAAGGAATATGAGATGATGGAACCATGTTGTTGCCTGGAACATGAACCAGAGAAGATAGAAACCGGAGATGATCAGGATCACACCTTCCGGTCTTCTGTAAAGTGATCTTATCCCGAAGAACATGAACGGGAAGGCGATCACATTCAACAGTAAAAAGACACCGAAAGTGGTGAGTTTTATACTCAGCGGTGAAATGGGACGGTTCAGCTGGTTCAGGAACGTACCCTCTATGACCTCCATGACCCCGTACCTGACCATTATCAAGAGGACGAATAGAAAGAATGAAAGGGTGAAGAGTGCAATATGTTCCAACTTTATCCCGGACCTCTTCGGAGGAAGGAACCTGGAAACACCGATCCTCCGGAACACTCCCAATTCGGAGAGTAGGTCTATCAGAAGTATGAGACCAACTGCCCCTGTAGCAATTATTCCAAACAATTTTATCATCGATGCGATCGCAAATGATACCCCCATCAGGGTCGCAGACCTTTTCCTCCCGCTCTGCCTCAGTCGTACAAGGTATGCAATTCCAACAACCACCCACAGCAAGCAGAACATGTCCAGAGAGGCCAGACGGGATTCATGAAGGAACATCAGATCCAGCGCCATGAACGATCCCGCTGCTACCATCACATGCCGACCACCTATCCTGTATCCCACCCACATCACAAATGCCATAATGACAAGGGAGCAGAGGGTCGAGAAAAGGCGGAAGATCACGGGGTCCGCCTCGATGAGGCCGTATATGGTAAGCATCACAGGTGCCTGGACAGTGTTTATCTGGCTGTAGAGGTCATATCCAAATCTCCACATCCTTCCAGCCATGATGTCCACCCCCTCATCGACCCCATTCGGAAGAACTCCAATGGAGATGTAAAACACCCTTGGTATCATGGCGATGAGAAGAATGGCCGCCGCCAGATAGTAATTGCTCCTTGGCGAATAAAGGAACCTGTTGAAAAGGCGAGATGATCGTCCCTTTTCCTTTTTTCCAGTTCCTTTTTCATCGACCATACTTGGCACTCCGACAACATCTAACCATTAACATGATAAATTCATTTTGGTGTGCAAGTTAGAAATTTCACCATTAGAACGTCCAAAAATTGTTCCATACGGTATATATGAAGGGCGTTCTATTACTAGCGTTACAGACAGGGGAACCAACGATAAGATGCTCCCTTGGAGGGATCCCTATGACCCTTGACAAAGATAAAGAGAAGAAAAGAATGGTTTCCGGGCTCACCTACACATTGCTGGCAATCGGCTTGGCACTGCTGTTAATCACGCCTGTTACCATTATGCTCACACTGAATGATGGCAACGAGCCCGAAAAAATTACCTATGACGATCCTGACGGGAGCATTTCCGGTGATATGTCCATGGATGAGGCATCCAGGGACAAATGGGAACTGTTCCTGAGCACTGCACCGTCGATCGAGATATCCACGGAACCTGTATCTCCAATAGTGG
>JAYEPK010000079.1:0-20834 GCA_034723935.1 Thermoplasmatota archaeon | reverse complement strand
GTACCAGATCCCGGCCCCGATATTGAGGGTGATGGCTGCTATGAGCAGTGTATAGATAGATCTCTTCAGCAATTGTATTCCTTCTAAGTTATTTTCCACCGAACAGTGATGCAAGTTCGGACCCTTCAATGGAATTCACATATAACAGCTGTCCCGTGTTCGCATCAACGGCGGCTCCAAAGGTGGATCCGGTCTCGTAGACCCCGGCCTTCTTGAGGCTGAACGCATTATCCGCTGTCGGTGTCTGGATCCCTGTAAGCTGCTCGATGAGAACGAGTCCCTGATTGTTCTCTTCATTGACACCGATGATCCCGTAAAAGAACACGGTATCATCTGTCAGGAGATTGTTCTTGAACGCATGGTCCTTCACATCGTTGTCGATCCTCAGTATCTTCTCAGCATGGGTCAACGTGAGTATCTTGTTCCCAAGGTCAAGATTATCTTCCATGACCCCCTCTCCATACCATATCTTTCTGTAGCCGTGATAATCGTCGCCTTCATCCTTCTCTATGTATGTATCTACTCTACCTTCCTCTCCATCGAAACCAAAGGCCCTGGATACAAGTATGGTATATCTCCATTCAGGGAGATTGTATCCTCTACCTTCCTCGTCTTCTTCCTCCTCATCCCAGTCGTCATAGTACTCGAGCAATTCATCGTGCTCGTAAACATAGCTGAATGTCAGGTTCCAACGATGTATCTCGTCTGCATCGCGGTAATTATCTTCGGTTGATCGGTTCCAGAAGGTCTCTTCCACCAATACCAGACCCTTTGATTCGTACTCGTTCAGGAAATTCTGAAGCTCATCCGAATTCTCTATCGCATGGTCAACTGCTTCGTTCAGTGTGAATGGTTCAAAGCTGGATCTATCAAGGTCAGTTCCGTCCTTTGGAACATATTCCCATCGCTCGAACTCTCCGGCAGGGTGAAGATCAACGTATTCCTCATGACCGGAGGGATCACCCCATTGAATGTCACGGTCCCCCACTTTGACGGAGTTCTCTTTATCCTGGACCTCCTGCCATGTTTCCAGGATCACATAGAACTTCTCCTCGTCATTCTCGTAACTGGTATTTGTCCTTGTATGCCCCTTTATCGGGAATGGATACTCTTCCGAGATATAGAACTCTCTGTGAAAATAAAGGAAACCCCAGATATCCGATGTAATATTTACCCTGAATGTGTCGAAATCCTGCACCTTGAAAGCACCGGTAACGCTCCAGTTGTAATATCTGTTGGCTTCTCCATAGACGGGGTCGCCCTCGTATGTTTCCCGGGAACCAAGGTTGAGGACCTGGCCCATTCCATAGATCGAATCATCCAGAGATACGACCGGTTCCTCATGTGGGTCAGGGTATGTTTTCAGATCAGCATTGTAGGTTAGCTGGTCAAGACCCCCTAGGTCTGGACCGTCCCTGTTCTGGTCCAGAAGGGCCTTGACACCCTCTATTGTGAGAGAGCCGGTATTTATTGATTTCAGTGAATGCCTGTCGAAGATATTGGTGAACTCGGACCTCTTGACATCCAGATTGCCGTCTATCTTCACTTCGTCCCGTTCCTTGCCGTCTTCCTGGCCTTTGATAGTGACCTCAAATGCCGCTTTGGTCTCAAAGGACTGCTTCACAGCATTGTGAGAGACGAGGAAGCCATCCTCGACATCCACCGGATCATCGATGAACTGGAGCATGGTGCCTTGACCTTCAAAGGTATACTGACCGTAATCTCCCGTTGTCTTGTTCTCCCAGTACATCTCGGCAAAGAGCTCGTAATCGTACAGGGCCTGATCTCCGATCCTGGTCGGAGGAACCTGAAGCGTCGTGATATCGGATATTATCTGATCATCATCACCCTCTCCATCGTCTCCCGTTCCATCATCGGGGGGAGCATCCAGCATTGGAGGGTTCACTCCGATGTAGACTATGTTCCCCAGAAGAGCTGTCAAAACTATGATAATTGCTATCAACCTCATCCTGAGCACCACGCCATTTGCAGCCGGGACATAAGTGTCCTGCCATTCATAGTTAGAGGTGAATATATTAAGGTTCTGGAACCTCGCTTGAAATGTAACACCTGACCCCGGGGTTAGGTAAAGGTAATATTACCGGAAAGCATGACCATGAAGGAAGTGAAATGAATGACAGAAGATACCTATGACATTGCAATTATCGGGGGTGGCCCGGCAGGGTTCTCATCGGCAGTATATGCCGGCAGGTCCGGACTGAGATCGGTAATACTTGAAGAACAGATGGCCGGAGGACAGGTCATAATCTCACCATCGATCGAGAACTGGCCGGGAGAAAAGGACATATCCGGACAGGACCTTACCGTGAAGTTCCGCGATCATGCGGCATCCTATACTAAGATCGTGGAGTTTGCCGGTGTCGAGAAAATTACCAGGGACAGAGAGTTCATCATATCAACGGCAAGCGGAGAGTTCAGAGCACGGTCCATCCTTGTTGCTACCGGTGCCGAGCACCGCAAGCTTGGAGTAGAGGGAGAGGATAGACTGAGCGGAAAGGGGATCAGTTACTGCGCAACATGCGACGGTTTCTTCTTCAAGGGCAAGGAGGTTTTGGTGCTTGGCGGTGGAAACACCGCACTCCTGTACGCTATCTACCTGAGCAACATCGACTGCAAGGTCAAGCTGATACATCGGAGGGATGAGTTCCGGGGTGAAAAAGCTCTGCAGGAGCAGGTCAGGGATATGGACATCGAACTTGTCCTTGATTCTGTAGTGGAAGAGTTCATCGGAGATGACAATCTGGAAAGAGCAAGGGTCAAGAACGTAAAGACAGGAGAGGTCCGGGAAATGGAAGTTTCCGGCGCGTTCGTCGCGGTTGGTGAGATCCCCCGTAACGACGTAGCCAGAATGCTCGATATCGACCTGGACGATGAAGGTTATATCAAGGTGGACAGGAAGATGAGAACATCCGTTCCCGGAGTGTTCGCAGCCGGTGACATCACCGGCGGGTTGAAGCAGATAGTCGTCGCTGCGGGAGAAGGAGCGATCGCCGCAACATCAGCATTCGAGGACCTCATGAAACCTTATTGGATAGATCAATGACCAAAATTCCATTGAAAATCACAAATACGGGTAACAGGTTACGGGCATATGCCCTATTTTACCCAGGAAAAATACAGGATCGAGATAGGCAAGATCGTCTGTATCGATCGGGCAGAGGACTCTGACAGGGTTCTTTTCATCAAACCAGCGTCCTCCATCATTCATTTCGACCAGGCAGTGGAAATACCTGAAGGTGTAAGCAGGCTCGGTTTCAACATGATGATCGCCATGGCCGTCGGGAAAAAGATAACAAAGGCAACAAAGCACAAGATGGCCAACCTGATGGGATACGGTGCTGTGATCGATGTTTATGATATGGATATGTTGGAGGAGGCAAAGGAGAAAGGGCTCCCTTGGATGCTCGCGAAAGGTTCGGATACTTTCTGCCCCATTTCCGATTTCACGTCTGCCAAGGACCTGGAGGATCCATACTCGCTGGAGGTCTACCTTGAGGTTAACGAAACACAGATCGTGAAGGCTACAACAAGGGAGATGAAGACAGATATCGAAGGTACACTGGAATGGATCTCGAACAGGATGTCACTTTACCCCGGTGATATGGTCTGCATACCAGTATCCGATCCTGAAGGAGAGCTTGTCAAGGGTGATGTGATCGAGGCAGGGATCTCATCCGTTGGTGTGATGAGGCACATTGTCAAGGGGTCTGAAAACCCCCCGATGCATCCTTGAAATGGCCAAGGTGCGGGATACTCTGAAAGCGGTCCAATAAGCAAGTAATAAATATCAAGAATGGTCCATTTCCATTGGAAAATATTTTTTTTACAAGCCCTATGTAGAAAAACAAGTAAATAGTAATTATCAATATGCGAAACGATGCATTTCTACTGATCATATTGCATCTAAAGTATTGCATACAATAATATAGAAATGTTACAATTCCACTGGAATATCGTGACAATTCTTATATATCTTGAATGTATATGGTGGAATTGCCCGGAACCAGTCGCGTTCCAACGGTCCATGTTGTCCGGATCGGAATGTGATATCCGGTGTGTCAAAGGGGATTTGGAGGCTCTCCCTTCGGGGAATGGTCTTCAAATGTGAAACATGTTCGGTCAGGGGTGTCAGGACTTCGGTCTTAACGCTTTTTACTGAGCAGTAAAGGATCTGACCTTTGCTCTCATCCCCAACACCCGTTCCTGGACGTCCTTCGGGACCATACAGGAATTGGCCTTGGAGAAAGGACCCTTCGGGGTTCCAAAGGAGCAACGGCCCCCCAATGCCTTGGCATTGAGAGACGCAGGTGCTGGGAAGCACAAAGACCCACGGGATCGAGATGTCCCTGGATAATATTCCCCCGGGAATATAATACTGGGACGTTGAACTTCCAGGGTTCCGAACCAAAAGGCCCGCTTCCTCCGGGAAGTGGATCATGCGGAACAGAACCCGGGTCAAGACCTTTTCAAGGTCAGTAGGTCTCTGGACCTACGAACCAGGGAAAGGTCGCCGGAGGATCCAATGTCCTTCCTTCGACCCCCCTCCCCGGAGGGATATCGAAGAGGTCATTGACCTTCTCGAAGCAAATTCCCTTCCCAGAGCTCCTCTCCGGAGGAGTTAAAGGAAAGGAAGTGAACTTCGGCGCATCCGGCCAACATCCCTGATGGGATCCTCCGGGACCCTATCATCGATGGAAGGTCAGAAACGGGAAGTGCTCCCCGATGTTCCCTCTCGAGGGAGCTGCACTTCAAGGATCTTCTCCCTCTACGGGCTTGCCCGTAAATGGAGATCAAAGACCCCTTGAAACCTGCAAAGGTCCTTTCGCGTTGCACATCCACCTTGCGCGGACCTCCATATGGCCCTTCGGGACCATAGACACACCTGGCAACGGGCAGATGGGGGAAGTGGTTTCGACCGCTTCCCCCATCGTCATTTTAACCGTTCCTTTCGATTAGTGTTGGAGAGGTACCAGATAAAGTTTTATACCCCTTGTTGTTTCGATATCCAGGTGCCGATATGTTTTCCAAGCGTATCCGCAACGTGCAGCCTTCCGGCACGGTTATGCTGTCCAACAAGGTTAAAAGATTGAAGTCGCAGGGCCTTGATATCATTTCATTCACCCTGGGTGAACCTGATTTCAATACTCCGGACCACATAATTGATGCTGCCAAGAAAGCGCTGGACGACGGTTTGACACACTACATGCAGTCACTGGGAATGCCCGAGCTCAGGGAAGCGATCGCAGATCACGTAAAAAAAAAGAACCATATCCCGGCAGAGGGCGAGAATGTGATCATCCTCCCGACGAAATTTGCTCTCTATTCTGCCATCCAGGCATTGGTAAATTCCGGCGAACAGGTGATCTTTCCAAACCCTGGCTGGGTATCTTACGGACCCATGGTCGCCCTATCCAAGGGAAGACCGGTCCCGGTGAAGATGAGATTCGATAACGGTTGGTACTGGGACCCGGACGATATCAGATCACATGTTACCCACAAGACCAAGGCCATTATCCTCAACAACCCGTCAAACCCAACAGGGTCCATCATGTCAAAGGAGACCCTGAAGGAGATCGCGGAGATCGCCATTGAAAAGGACCTTGTTATAATATCCGATGAGGTCTACGAGAACCTGGTTTACGAGAATAAGCATTTTTCCATAGGTTCCCTGGATGAGGTGAAGGAGAAGGTCGTGACCATCAGCGGGTTCTCCAAATCCTATGCCATGACCGGATGGAGGATAGGGTGGATGGTCGGTTCCACCGAGATCATCAAGATGGTCAACAAGCTCCAGCAGCATTCTCTTACCTGTCTTCCCGGCTTCGTTCAGATGGGAGCCCTTGCAGCCCTCAGGAACGGAATGGGAAGCGTTGTAGAGATGAGGGAGGAGTTCAAGGCGAGAAGGGACCTTGTCATCCCTCTTCTTAATGAGATACCGGGAGTATCATGCGAGGTTCCAAAGGGGGCTTTCTACGCATTCTTCAAGATGGACCTAGGTTTCAGGTCCATGGACCTTGCCGAGATGCTCCTTTACAAAGCTCATGTGGCGTTGACCCCGGGATCCGCTTTCGGGTCCGCGGGTGAAGGATATCTACGAATGTCATATGCCACATCCAGGGAGAACCTGACCGAAGGAGTCAAGAGAATAGACGAGTTCGCAAGGTCCCTTAAAAAGAGTAGCTAGTCATCTATCTCCTCGACCAGATAGGCATTGTATCTGTATCCGTCATTCATGTTGTTGTACGGCTCAGGAGAGATCCCGGGCCTTGATCTTCTCTTTGCCTTCACAAAGATCGTAAGGGCCAGTATGATAGCTATCAGAACAATGGATATCGGAAACGCCACCTTGAGAACCGTTAAAAATGCAGGCTCAAGGTAAACATCCACTTCGACGGATTTCCAGTTCCCGGCCATGTCCCTGACCTCCACAGTGAGCGTATGCTCTCCGTTACCCGGTTCCAGGGAGATCAGAGAGTTGGAGGTCCAATCCACCAGGACGGAGCCATCCTCGAGTATACGAAACTCCATATCCGTTCCATCGGTGGAATCCGAACAATCGATAAGCACCTGTTCTTTACCGGAGTTCAATGTTTCGACCCTCAGCACCGGGTCCGAGGTATCCACCCTGATGATCTGGTGAACATCCGATCCAACATTTCCGGCATTGTCCCTGGAATGGAATGTCAAAGTGAACATCCCTTCTCTACCAGGGGTATCCATCGGTCCGTCATATCTCCTGGTCGATGTTTCTCCTTCCCATTCGTAATAAATGACAGCATCCTCATCTGACCGAAGATGTATCAAGGGCATCGATGTGAACCATATACCATTTCTCGTGCCCATTATATCCATGACGGTTAGTGGTTCCACGGTATCGACCTTGAAGGTCATCTCGATCACGGGACATTCGTTTCCGGCAGTGTCCTCGGCATAGATCTCGAGCATGTGCTCCCCGTCTTCCATATCATACCTGTCAAGACCCATGATCCAATCACCTTTGTCAACCCGTGTGAAGATCACGGCTTCCATATTGTCAAAGCAGAAAATGTTGACCGTTGGGGTCGTAACGTAGTAACCATCAAGGCCGTCGGGAGATGGAGGGTCCATCAGGCACTGGACCACCGGATCCCCTGTATCCACCTTGATCGGCATTGTCTCCGTGGGGCCGATGTTCCCTGACATGTCCATCGACCTGTACTGCATATCGTAGATACCATCGGGGACAGAGAACGGGTAACTGTATTCCAGGAACTGGCCCCTGGGGTCCAGCCTGTATTCCAACCTTGCGGAGGGCTCACTGGAGGAAAGCTCCACGCTTGGAGTTTCCGTGTACCAACCGTCCTTCCCACCTGCATCCTCGATGGATATCGTCGTGGCAGGGGGAGTGGTGTCCACTTTTATCGTCATGTTCAGGATCCGGGAAGACCTGCCGGAACCATCTACTGCCATGTATCCCAGTTCATGAAGGCCTTCCCCAAGGAAGAACGGTTCCTCATAGGCGATCCACCCGTTCTTATTGGACCTGTACATTATCGAGAGTGGCGAGCCGTGATCCTCTTGAGAGGAAAGGAATGTTATATGGGGTTCGCTCGAATACCATCCATTCTCACCATTTGGAGATCCGGGGACGATACCGCATGTAATGTTCGGATCGTGAAGGTCGATCCTGATGATCTCGTGTTTTTCCATTTCAAGGTTCCCTGCAATATCCTCACCGAAGAAATGGATGGAATGCTCCCCTTCACCAAGGGCAGGAAGGGTGAAGTTTCCGGTACAGTTCAGTGTGGAGTAAATTGCCCCCGATGTGGAATAGTGGACCACTGCTTTCTCGTTCGGAACGAGCCTTACCTCGGGCTCCTCGAGGAACCACCTATCATCTCCGTCCGGCACTACCGGGTCTGTGACGATAACGGTCTCGGGGGGTATGACATCCGAGATCCTGATGAAATCCTTGTAGAGCATATGGTCATGCTTGGATGCGGTAAGATTGATGTCGCAGAACCAGTCGAGTTCAAGATCGAACTCGACCTCTCCTTCGATATCGGATGTCCCTCTCTCGAACACACCTCTATTGAAGTTCTGAAGTGTAACGTTCACATCTGGAACCGGATCCCCATGCTCATCCAGGACCCTGATCAGGATATACGGGTCCAGATCATCTTCATGCTCAACATCCAGATAGAGCTGTTTTGCATCCGAGGTCCATATCTGGGAAAGCGGCTCCCCGAGCAGCGTGAACTCCAGCCAGCAAAGGGAAACCTCGGCATTGTTGGGATTCGAGAACTCCCTTGACCATGATTCCGCATAATGGGTCTTCGCTCCTGTATGGATAGACCCGGCCGAATAGACCGAAAGACCCCCTATCTGTCTTGCAATATCCTCCTGAAGACCGTTATCGTAGGGGAGATACCGCTCAACACCCAGGATGCCGACCGATGTCCTCGATGACCCGACATAGGCAAGGGCTCCACCATCGGTGTTCTCTGTGAATGCTTCACCCAGTGATTCCGAAAAACGCTGGGAAGGGCATCCTGACGTATCATCGAACCATGTAGTAAGACATGCCAGTGTGGATACGAACGGGAGCATCTCTCCGTTCGTTAAAGAGCTTGCATCCCTGTCGTTGTAGATCACTCCAGCACCGTAATCATCGCACCAGACCGTTGGTCCACCGTGGTCCACGAACTGAACGAAGGAGACACCTCCTTCAAGGGCATCATCCACACTGGACCTTGTAAGCCCGCCCTCATCCTCGTACATTGGCATCTTCTCCGAGAAGGCCCTATCGAGATATTTATCCCAGAGATATTCGGAATGTGTCCTTCCATCGCCCTCATTGTGGGTGTTTGCTCCGATCAATACGGCTTTCCCGGACCATGCATTCTCGTATTCACCCAGTTCATGGTCCATGATCTGTTCTATCTTCCTCTCCCATGTATACGGATCATCGATGGCAAGTCTTGATACGATCACGTCCGGTACAGAATCCTCGATATCCTGTGGTTCTCCGAATTGACCATCGCCATCCAGGTCCCAGCTACCGTCAAGGCACTGATAATATGAATCCGCGGGTATCGTTCCGTCATCCCAACCTTCGTGGGCATGGGAATCATATACTGATTTTACCGGAACGGTTTCCCAGTCACCGGCAAGGAGAACGAAGCGGAGCATACCCCAACCGTCGAGAACGTCCTTGATATACTGTCTGAGGAGATCCGCAGGATCATCTGATCCGGAATAGACCTCGAGGATATCTTCCATGGTCACGATCGAGGTGGCTATCCCCATTTCATTTCTCCATCTGGCAAGTTCCGACAGCTCATCCACCAGATCCCGGGTCGTTACAATGAGATACTCCGGACGTATGTCCAGGAATTCCGTTATGGAGAGGGATCCGGGAACCTGAGACGCATCTCCCTGAAGTCTTGATGGCGCAGGTCCTGAGGCCTCTCCGTTCATTTCCATCTCTATAGAGGCATCATGAACATGACATGGAGAACCACCGGGTCCATGAGTGAACGGAAGATAGTAAATGGTGTAGACTTGGTATAACTCTCCTTCGACCCTCTGATATCCCGCGCTGGCGAACTGAAGACCCTCATCAAAGAGATCTTGACCCGGGCTCCATACTCCTTCGATATCACCGGGATCCCAGGGATCCGTTGCCCTCCTCATCGTTGTCAGGTGAAGATCCTCCATCGGATCACCGGTCTCCAATGTGTTGATGGTATATCCTGTGATATCTCCCTTTATCCGAACCACTGTCGAGATCCAGGGGAGCATGGGAGCTCCGGGAGACGGATCATATACTATCTGGAAAGGCTCGCCTGAAGAGAAACCGTAATTGATCCGATCATCGATGTTCAGGCTCACATCCTGGAGCCAGAGGTGTCCGGTACGATCGATAGTAGGTTTTGAACGTATCTCCAATTCGAAGGAGAGCGTGTCGATCGGAGAATGCTTGATATCATCATGGAAAGAGGATACTGCCGGCAGAAGGAACAATAGTATCACCATAGCCGAAAGCAGCTGGCCTTCAAGGTACCTGGACCGGGGCATTCTGATTCACATTTGGAACTCGATATTAATAGGTAGCGGTAATGATCGGGATTGAGGTTTCGAAATTGTCAACCTCTATTCCAACATAGCCTTCCTGTGATCATCCAGATCGAATATCGAACCATCTTTTATCTCGGACCTTCTTGCAATTATCCCCGTATGGATCTCATACTCTTCAAGAGCTATCACAGATAAGTTTAGGATAATAAGTTCGTGACTATATTAGATGATATTCATAAATAAGCACCATGAAAATCACTTATCATCCCCTCGATCGATGAAGATGGATCATTCGTTCAAATCCCAATCTTCCACAGAACATGAACAACACCATCTTCCCATGCAAGAATAAAATATTATCAAGACCTTGGAGAGGTCAGATGAGAAAAGAGCCTGTTCACACCAGCTATCTGGAAACAAGAGAGCCTTCCGGATTCAAGGCCCCTGAGGTCAACTGTGACATCGATATCAGGAAAAGAGAAAAAGTGGGTAAAGAAGAGCACCGCATGCTCTATGCAGCGGTCGGCAAGGAATACCGGTGGGTCGACCGCCTTATCATCCCAGAGGACGAACTGCAATCCATCCTGGATGACGAAATGGTGGAACTGCACACATTACATGTGGACGGCAAACTGGCCGGATACTACGAGCTGGACAGGAGGAGAGAAGAAGAGGTTGAGATATCATATCTTGGCCTTCTTCCCGCATATATCGGAAAGGGGCTCGGCAAAATACTCCTGGAGAATGCGTTGGACATGGCCTGGAAAGGCGGACCTGAAAGGGTCTGGCTCCACACCTGCGAGTGGGACCATCCTGGTGCTATCCCCCTGTACCTGAAGGCGGGGTTCAGAATATACGACCACAGGGTCATCATGCAATCCCTTCCGGATAATAACTATTGAAACCTGGTCCGGAGGATAACCTTGTTGATGGACACTTTCACATCCCTTGAAACCATGTCAGATGTCAAAAGGATCTTCGGTGAAGTTTTCCGCCGGACATGGGCCCAGACACTTTCCACAGTGAATACACTTCTTCTCATCCAATCTCACTATCCCATCTTCAATTGAAAGTGCGGATTCTGGACATCGTCCCACACATATCGAACATCCGGTGCATCCAGCAGCCCTTAGGACCACCGAGACCAGTTTCCGGGATGTCCGGTCTATCGAAGGTCCGTCCCTCCCTCTCACGACCAGTGTCCCGTCGGGAAAGACCTCGAGCATATCCCTTTTCATTCCCCATCCTTCGGGTCTGATCAAGAGCCCCCCTGTCTCCGGGTCCTCAATAATAGGACCAAGGAGATTGGAAAGCTCCCTGAACCTGTTCCAGGGAACACTGCTCCCCAGCACCCCCTCCCTCGATAAACCGTCAACACAGCTGTTTGATCCCTTTACCATGGTGACAAGGGACTGCTCCTGCCTCTTCAATATCAGATCGTCCAGTTCCAGTCCAAGTTCCCGGGCGAGTCTCTTCATATGTGGCGGGAGCACCTTGAAACGGTGAAAACCGTAAGTGACCCATTCCGGAGGCATGTCGGACCTTTCCTTCTGGGACTCAAGATATCCGTACCACTTCCCGGTATCAACTCCGGTCCCATCGATAAGCCGGGATTCCGCCATATCGCAGGAAGGACAGAGCCAGCATCCAATTCTCTGGAAACCTCTGTTGTAAAGTGGATTGAAACCGACCTTCTTGCTGAAGATATAGAGCCAGATCTGGAGAGCGTTCCAGTTCTGTATGGGTGAAGCACCTACCTGACCGGGTACCCATGGATTATTCCATACAGGGCCCTTGCTTTGCCTTGATTCGGATTCATACCTTCTCTGACCGATGAAGGTAAGAACACCATCCGGAAAGTTCTGGGTTATAAGATCGGACATCGGGCCGAGCTTGCATACCTTGCAGCACCATCTATGGTCCCTGCCCGGAGGGCCGAACTTCGGAAGCTCCTCGTAGAAACCTGTCTCGGGACTTCCCTCTATCAGTTTCAGACCGAATTCCCTGATGATATCATGCACATGGTCCACCGTCTCAGGGAACTCCAGACCGGTATCGACGAACATTACCGGAGGATCGAATCCCGCATCAAGGACCAGAAGGAGGGTAGCAAGTGAATCCTTTCCTCCCGAAAAGGAAACTGCGAAGTCCGGACCTTTCTCTGCAATAACATCCCTTGTGAAGGACACTGCTCTGTGAACATCATCCAGCAAAAAGCTCATGTTCACGTCCAGCACCTTGTCCCAGACCTTCTCATGATAGTATGATACAGGAGCTATGACCTCTTCTTTAGGAGAAGTGCGTTTGCACCAGCGCATCTTCACCCCCATACCGCGGGTTCCGACCATATCATCGGCATCCTTCCTGGAGCTCCCGCAGCCGATGATGGCACCATCCGGATCAATGACCAGGACCTCGTCCATCGATCGAACGTTATTGAAGACCCCAATTATCCCGGGAGACAGGAGATTCTTTCCATCTTCCAGAAAGGGGACCGCGGTCCCATCGGCCTCGACCCAGCCCTTATCCGGTCGGAAGCATGCTTCCTGAAGGACCCTGCCCCCGTATTCACGCAGGATGAAGATGTAGGACCCTGTTCCCTGATCGAACTTCAGAGAACCTATGACCTCTCCATCAACGATCACCTCGAGGAGCCTGTCCGGTGCAGGGCAGGGATTGATGAGGACAGGGCCACCCATCGAGTGCAGTATGGACCATGTTCCCGGGCCCCATTGTTCATCTATCGTTCTCTTTATGAGGTCAATATCAAATGGAAAGGCCGGCTGCACATCACCTGGCGGCGTAATAGGAACCTTTTCCAACCTACCTTTACATGCAGGGCAGACCTCTCCCCTGATAAGAGGAACCCCGCAGCTCATGCACCATTTGAGATCGATCCTTCCGTGATATACACTTGCCATGTTTGACCGGCTTTCATCGTTCTGTTATTTATAATCCTTATGGTAGATCACGGCATGTTATCCGGGAAATACTTAATAACGGTCACTGCAGTGCATTGAGTATGCCTCACACGGATGAAAAGGAAGGGGAAGAGATATCTCTACTTTTTCTTGCCATGAGCGCAGCGGATCTGAAGATCCTGAAGGAAGAGATATTCATATCGGAAAAATGCGCCGTGGACTACGGGATCAAAAAAGAGGAATGGAACAAGCTTCTTAACCGGTCCTTCACCACATACTTCAATGAAGGTGAGGAAGCCGTAAAGAGGGCAGTAGATCATCTGAACGGTTCCATGAGCCTGGAGACCAAAAAGGAGCTGGTCGAGGATCTTTTAGCGGTTGCACTTATCGACAACAATTATCACAGGAAGGAAAAGGCCCTCCTGAAGATGATCGCATCAGCATTCGGTGTGGATAGTCTGGAGGCAGATACAAACCAACCCTGACGGACCCCGATCAATCTTCTTTCCCGATGCTATCGAACATCATCAGGCCCTCTGCAGCCGGCTCGCCGATGTTCTTCTTCTCCTCATAGTTCGTCATTGAATCCAGTTGATCCGAGGTGGGTGGAACTCCTTCCCTCTTCACATGGAACATCGGACTGAGTATTTCCAATCCCTCCCTGTGGAACGCATAGAGCATACTCTCCATTACGGACGATCGGACATGGACCATGTTCGTGGGGTTGTCAATATATGCCCTCAACCTGTACTCAACTGCGTGGTCCAGAAACCTTCTGACGATGATCCTCGGCGTTACATCCTTCAATACACCAGGGCTTGCAAGGGCAGCACGTTTCATCAGGGCCCTTACCTTCCTTGGATTGATGTTGTAACCCAACGAGACATCAATGACAACGGCCATGTTTCCCTCGGCAACCGACCTTGTGTAATTGGTCACCGTCCCCATCAAGACATTGTTGTTCGGTATCTCGTGAAGCCTTCCATCGAGATCCCTGAGCGTCGTGAACATGATACCTATCGATGATACATCCCCAATGGTCCCCGCGACCTCCACACGATCATTGACATTGTACGGTCTCATCGACATCAGAACGAGTCCTGACAGCATGTTCCCTATGGAACCTGTGGCTGCGAAGGAGACCACCAGACCAACTATCATGGAAATTACAAGGATCAGGCTCTGTCCGATCTCACCCAGCCCACCGATCGAAAGGAGCGTGAAGAGGAAGATAAGGGAGATGACGAAATAAACGATCCCGATGGACCCTTTGTGGGTCATGACCATGATCTGCGGACTGACCTTGGTGGACCTGGAACGAAGTTCTTTGAAGAAGATATCTATAAACCTCTTAAGAAGTACCGCAATGACAACAAGTATGATGAGAAAGCTCATCTTGCCTGCATTGTTGGAAAGGAAGGTCGAGATACTGGTCGAGATCTGCTGCTTCAATCCGAAGGCATACAACACAAGTATGATCATGACGACAGCGGATATGAAGAACACAAGGTAGCGAAGGATGATCTCCAGAAGGGAAATGATCTGTTTTGGAAGCAGTTTCTTCCCACCTTCCTTCCGTTTTCCCCTGATGTAATCCCACAGCTTACCGTTTCCCAGAAGAAGGAGTCGGGCCATGAGGAGTGTTACAAGGATGCCGATGAACGGACCTACAACGTTCGACATCCAGCTCCAGACATAATCCTCCACCGGAGTGAACATCTTGCTTAGCTGGTTGGTGACGAGGATAACTGCCAGAAGAATGGATACTCTGTTGAGGAAATGCTGGGTTGCAGTGAACCATTCCATTTCCAGGAGCTTGAACTTCTTCTTGAAGAAGGTAAGCAGCATTGTGAGGAGCAGGTAAAGCAAGACTATCAAGAATATGATCACAACAAGAACAACAATATCCAACCAATGGTCAACAAGGAATTCCTTGACCTCTTCCAGTGTTATCAGGGGTCTTTCTCCTTTCCCCTCGATCGAGATGTTACCACCCCTGTCCGTTCCCCATTCCAGTGTGATCGAGGCGTTGTAGCGATCTTCCCCATCATACTTGATGAGCATGTAATAGTCGCCAGGGTAGGCAAAGATCGAAAAAGACCCATTGCTGGTCGTCCAGGTAATATTTGTATCGAAGGTCCTGCTGTTGATCAATGTGATCGAACAGCCCTCGAGAGGTTCCTTCCAGTCCTCATCGATGATGAAACCATGAACATGGGATCTTTCCATTCCTGCAACATCTATGAGAAAATCGTAAAGAATGACCGGTTCCCAGGTGATATTGAGGATCTTCAGGTCTACAAGCTGTCCGGAAACGGGGCCACCTTCGGTGTAGACCGAGACGGTGTAGGTTCCCGGAGGCAATGTGACATTGTAGTTTCCTTCGCTGCCGGTGATCACCGAAACAGGTATCAAGTTCTCTCTTTCGAATACCAGGGTGAAATTATCAAATCCGACAAGGTCCTCCCTGTCTACAACCCTGCCTTTCAAGAGTGGAAGCTCAGTGTCATTTACACCTTCGATCTCCGGCATCAATGAGAGTATCTGAACGGAAAATAGGACCAGCAAGAGCAAAAGAACAGTCCCTCGTCTATACGATCGCACCATCTGGCTCCCCCGTTTCTTCGGATGTGATACCGTGTCATTGATAAAAAAGGATTTCTATCCTTCCCTGTCCCTGCCCCGAAAAATGAAAACGGCCGATGTGATGGCCGCAATGAACAGAAGAACAGCTGCGAATCCGGATACCACTATCAGCAAGGAACCATCCTTTTCCGATGTGTCATCATCATCCGGGTCATCATCGGATGTATCATCATCCATCTCCTGAACGAGACCTTCGTTCACTGCGAAGGTGAGGAGCTCAAGGGCAAGCTCGTCCGTTATGTCTCTCCTCTCCTGGCCCCAGGCACCAGTTCCATTCCAGGACCTTGCCACGATATAGATTCGCATCTCCGAAAGGGCTTTCAGGGCATCTTCTATATCAATATCGGGCATCGTTCCGTTCTCCAGGACATCCGGACCTCCCTCCTCACCTGTGAAAAGACCGAACAGGTCCAGTATCGTGTCCAGGTCCGCATCCATCGGGAACGTTATCTCTGCGCGGAATTTCCATGCAGACCATGGGTCGGAAGCGTTTCCAAGTGCCTCGAGCTTCCACCCGTTCCCGAACAAAATGATCCCACCCTCACCGATCCAGAAGCCGTCGATCAGATCTATCTCTGTCCCGTTGAGCATCCCCAATGTGATGTTGAGATGATCGGTGCCTGGTGGCGATCCACCCTCCACGTTCGATCGGAACTTGAAGGTCCCGGACTCGTTCTCTATTGATATATCGAAAGTACCGATGGTAGGTTTGAGCCATTCTCCTTCATCGAACTGGGCCTCCTCCACCGCATCAACCTCGATACTGCAGAACAATGGTAACAGCAGGGACAGGACCATGATCTCGGCCAGCGGATATCTCATTTCATCACCTTCATCTTCATCTCTCCGATCAGCTCTTCCGTAATAGGGACCAGGTTCACAACATCTTCCATGTTGTACTTGAGAAGCAGTTTAAGTGCATTCCTGTTCCCGTCCTTCTCGTAGATGTGCCAGAGCCTTACCGCATCCTCGCCTGACATTCCCTTCACATCATCGGGCCTTGCAAGTCCCAGTGAGATCTCAAGTGCTTTCAGACCGCCTCTGTGACCGCACCTTGAACCCAGGAAACGGAGGTCGAGATGAGGCACCCTTGGAACCGTGCCTGGGAACTTGCTCTCTATCATGGGAACATCGAAAGCCCTGCCGTTGAAAGTGACAAGCATTGTTGCATCTTTTAACAGCTCCTTGATAGAGTCTCCATTCAGGTCCTTTCCACGTACAAGAGCCCTGAATTCCTTTCTATCCCATGCCCCGATGACAGTTATGGGATGGAACCTGCTGGTTCCCATGGTCTCTATATCAAGAAAGACGGCGCCATCCCCGAAATCGTCCCACAACCTCCATGTCTCGGTAGACTTCATCAGACTCGAGAAATATCCGAGGTCCATCTCCCGGAGCTTTTTCCGGGAAACGATTAAAATATGATCGCATTTCTCCTTTCGGACCCCCTGCATGGGACCTGCTTTTTTACTTTCAAGGAACCTGTCCCAATCATCTATACCGTCCTCCCAGATCTTGCGTTCGGTCAGCTCACCTACTCCGGGAAGGAATATGAAACTCTTCTCAAGCATGGATCAACCTACCTCTTTTCACTCTTTGTACTCTCGGGAGAATATCTTTCGGAAAGATCGTTGTCGATCCCGAGAAGATCCATTATCCTGCCGGAGAACGCCTTCATCATCTCTTTCGTGCTCCCCGTGGAGCGCCCGTACAGGGGAGGAGATGCCGGCATTACGATCACCCCCCATGTGGACAGATCATAAAGGGATCTTAGGACCGGACTCGAGAGAGGGGTCTCCCTTACCACAAGTACGAGCTTCCTCTTCTCTTTGAGGGCAACAGCAGCACATCTGGTCGCAAGGTTATCGGCTATTCCTGCGGATATCTTGGATGCAGTGGATGTGGAGCATGGGCTTATCACCATGGAATCAAAGGGATTTGAACCCGATGCCAGAGCATGATCCATCCCAGATGTATGGATCATTTCATCCGAATATTTCTCGAGGTCCCCATATCCAAGGTCGTGCTCATCTTCAAGTATCTTCAGGGCCGTATCATTGTATATGACGGAGATGACCCTGCCTGCTTCTTTCAGGCCCTTTACAAGCTCGAACCCGTAGCCAGCTCCCGATGCTCCGGTCAGTGCTACGACAACTCTGTTCCGATCCATGAATTCAATACCATGACCTTCACTGAAATACTTTTCTAGGAGGGATATGCCTTATTTACAGATCTCCGATCATCCGAGATTCCGGAGGCCAGCAACTAACAAAAGGGAAAGGCAGGCCTGGAAGCCTGCCTCATTCAATTGGCCTCAGAGTTCTTCAGGCTTCTTCAACGGCTTTGCTGGTGGAAGTCCCTTCTGCCGGGGAGCTGCCTGCATCTGTGGTGGTGCCTGTCCCGGAGGAACCTGCATCGGGGGAGGAGCCTGACCCGGTGGGGGATTCCTGGGACCTGCTTGTGTCCTCAACCCACCCTGCATCTGCTTTATCTGTTCTTCCATCGGAACAGCTCCTATCATGACGTTCCCACCGGCATCCTTCAGGGCTTCTTCATCAAAATCATCGGCCGCATCCATAAGGTCCCCCATCGTATCTGCGAGAGCGGCTTCATCGATATCCTTTCCACTCAGTTCATCTGAATCTATATCATTTATCTCCAATGACTGGCCGAATTCAAGACCCGGTGCACCTGATTCGAAGACCGGACCAGCTCCGGATTCCCAGTTGGGTCCGGACTTGACCTCCTTCTTCTCTCCTTCGTCCTCATCCGTTCTCTTGATGAGAGAGCCCGATCCTTCTTCATGATAGAGCTGACCGCCGAGGTCGAGGGTAAGATCGTCCAAAGTGGACTGGTCCGGCCCGATGATATCCCCGGCTTTCTGGACACCGTAGAGTCCCTGTAGGGTCTTTTGACGTTCGTCCATGGCCTTGACCCTTTTCTCGATATCCTCATCCTCTTCGATATCCTTCTTCTTCTGGATCCGAAGGACAACCACGATCCCACCCGCAATTGCGATGAGGAACAGAGCCACTATCGTTATGATCACAATCGTGAACACCGGAAGACCCTTTTCCTCCTGACTATCATCATCATCACCAGTAATTGTATACTGACCAGGAAAAACATCCTTGTTCGTCGGGTCCATCTGGTTCCGATCCATGGAGTAGGGAACCTTCTTCTCCGGATCGAACTGTGGTATACCAAAACCTATCTCTTCAACATTCGTGTAGCCATCCAGGTCCCAGTTATCATCGGGATCCTGGGAAAGATCTCCGAAGAAGAATATCTCCCTTTTATCGGGCATGCCGTCATTATCATTGTCATCATCGGGCCACAACCACAGCTCTCGGTAGTAGGAGATATCCTCTGACAGCGGATTTCCATCGGAGACCATGAGACTTATCAGGAATTTCTCTCTCTTCGCATTGGAAAGGTTTCCTGAAGAGGGATAGAACCTGATCGTTATCTCCTTGCCATCCGCACTGAATTCCTCTCCCGAGTTCTCGTTGATAAAGATCCATGTATAGGTCAGTTCATCTCCGTCCCTGTCTGTTGCGTAGGCCTCGAACTCGACCGGTTCATCCCACTCCGCTTCGATCTTGGAGTTGACCCATTCGTTCTCATCGTTCTCATCGTAGGTGAAGAATACCTTGACCTTTCCGGAATTCAGAACCCACTCAGGTGGGTCCGGAACGTTGAGAACTTCGATATTGACCATCAGGGTCGAGAGATCGGTCTTCTGCCTATCCAGAAGTTCAAGCAAGAAAGAGATGGAGCCACTGATCGCGTCCTCCTCTTCTGCTGTAACGGTCACATTCCATGTGCGGGGCCCAAGTTTATCTATCTCCGGTTTCGAGGACATGGATTTCAGTGTCAGTACATCTCCGAAATCCTCATCCCAGGCTTTGATCTGGAAGGTCACACTGCTGTTCTCACCTTTCTCTTTGATAGAGAAATCCACCGACCCTCCGGTTGGTAGAATGGCTTCCCCGTCAACATCTGTGAAGATCGGAGCACCGTTGATGTTCTCGATCGGAATGTAAAGGGTTATGTTCCTCTCCCCTCCCTTTCTGTCGGAAACGGTAACGGTCATGTTCAGTTCCGGGACATCTTCATTGTCCGGCGTGATGGTAAAAATGGATTTATGCTGAGGGTCCTGACCGTCAACCTTGATCTTCACCCGATCGTCCGATGCACTGTATTCAAGGAAATCATTGTCAACATCGTTCGCCTTGAGACTGAAACGATACTCCATATCCTCAAGTGCTCCTGACTCCTTTATTTTTAGATGAAGTTCAGTTGCCGTGGATTGGAGGGGTCTGTTCACATCGCTGTTGAGATCATAGAATGACAGCCATATTGGAACATCGTTGGTGGAATTGACCTGCAGTGTGAACCAGTTCGAATAGCCTATCACATCATCGGGTGTTCCGATACCACCGTCCTTTCCGGAATCCTGGACACCGATCCTGAATACCTCACTGCCGAACCAGTTCTGCTTGGTGCTCAGTGGAAAGAAGTCAAGAAAATGGACCACCGGATCTATACCGACCTTTCTGATGTTGGCAGACACGTTCGGTTCTTCCGCTTCCGACTCGACGAAGTAAGCGAGAGCAGGATAACCGTTGTACACATCGTCCCAGATCCACCCCATTTCCCTCCAGTGGGTCAGGTTCAAAGCTCCTTCACTGGCCTCATCCTCGAGCATGTAGAGAGTGGGTATCTCCTTCACGAACACCGGTGCCTTGTTCACCGGACGCGTCCGGAACATGACCTCATTTGAAACGGAAGTCAGGCCCTCCTGGTCCTCGATCACGACCTTTGTGTAGTAGGTCGTATCGGGTTCGATGTCGATATTTTTATCATTTTGATCGTTATAGACCTCCCTGTTCATCAGCTGGTTGCTGGATTCATTGTACAACGGTCCGCCCGGTTCATCGGAAATGGTGAAATTCTTATCCTCTGAAATGTAGGTCTTGTACCTCTGGAAATCGGGTTCCCGGTTCGGGGTCCATCCGACCATGCCAAGTTCCTCATCGACAACAATGAAAATCAGATCATCGATCGGCTCGGGTGGTATGTTCACGATGGACCTTGAATGCTTCAGGTCCCAATCCATGTCGACAGCCTCCCTGTAGGTCCACATCGCATGGGCATCGCTGTCGATTCCGGCGGCGATGCCCA